>NZ_JAVRHI010000044.1:0-16332 GCF_034105845.1 Streptomyces sp. CRN 30
CGACCTGGTCCGCGGCGCCATCGGCGCCATCGTCCTCGTCGACACCCGCCGCCTCGCCGACTGCTTCCCCGCCGTCGACTACTTCGAGAACAGCGGCCTGCCCTTCGTCATCGCCCTCAACGGCTTCGACGGCCAACAGCCCTACAACCCGGACGAGGTCCGCGAGGCCCTGCAGATCGGCCCCGACACCCCGATCATCACGACCGACGCCCGCCACCGCGCCGACGCCAAGTCAGCGCTCATCACCCTGGTGGAGCATGCGCTGATGGCACGGTTGCGGTAACGCCGCGCCGCGGTCCCGCGCCCCGAAGGCGCGGGGCCGGTCCGCGCGGAGAACAGCACTGAAGGGGCCCTCTCCTGGACGGAGAGGGCCCCTTCGGTTCGTACGGTGCGGCTCAGCGCCAGCTGTGCGGTGCCCGGAAGCCGGACTCGCGCTCCAGGCGGCGCCAGCCGGCCCGGACGCGGCCGTGGTGGACCGCGGCGGTGTCGGCGGGGCGGGCCGCGGCGCGGGCCAGCAGGAGGGCCGTGATGGCGGCGACCTCCTCGGGCTCGGCGTGACCCTTCTCGACGCGGATGTCGGGGATGCTCATGGGTGTCAGTCTCCGTGGACGAGGTTTCCGCAGGGGTACCGCGGAGCGGCCGCTGTATTACTGCGGGGGGTTGCCGTGTTTGCGGGAGGGCAGGTCCGCGTGCTTGCTCTGCAGCATGGCCAGGGACCTGACGAGGACCTCACGGGTCTCGGCCGGGTCGATCACGTCGTCCACCAGGCCGCGCTCGGCCGCGTAGTACGGGTGCATCAACTCGGACTTGTACTCCTTGACCATGCGGGTGCGCATCGCCTCGGAGTCCTCGGCCTCGGCGATCTGCCGGCGGAAGATGACGTTGGCGGCGCCCTCCGCGCCCATCACCGCGATCTCGTTGGTCGGCCAGGCGAAGGTCAGGTCGGCGCCGATGGACTGGGAGTCCATGACGATGTACGCACCTCCGTACGCCTTGCGCAGGATCAGCGAGATCCGCGGCACGGTCGCGTTGCAGTACGCGTACAGCAGCTTGGCGCCGTGCCGGATGATGCCGCCGTGCTCCTGGTCGACACCGGGGAGGAAGCCCGGCACGTCCAGGAACGTGACGATCGGGATATTGAAAGCGTCACACATCTGGACGAAGCGCGCAGCTTTTTCACTGGCCTCGATGTCCAGCACGCCCGCCAGGCTCTGCGGCTGGTTGGCGACGATGCCGACCACCTGGCCGTCGAGGCGGGCCAGCGCGCAGATGATGTTGCGGGCCCAGCGCTCGTGGACCTCCAGGTACTCACCGTCGTCGACGATCTCCTCGATGACCTTGGCCATGTCGTACGGGCGGTTGCCGTCCGCCGGGACCAGGTCGAGCAGGACGTCCGAGCGGCGGTCGACCGCGTCCGTGGACTCCACGCGCGGCGGGTTCTCCCGGTTGTTCTGCGGGAGGAGGGAGAGGAGGTAGCGCACCTCCGCGATGCACGTCTCCTCGTCGTCGTAGGCGAAGTGGCAGACGCCGGAGGTCTCGGCGTGCACGTCCGCGCCGCCCAGGCCGTTCTGGGTGATCTCCTCGCCGGTGACCGCCTTGACCACGTCCGGGCCGGTGATGAACATCTGCGAGGTCTCGCGGACCATGAAGACGAAGTCGGTGAGGGCGGGGCTGTAGGCCGCGCCGCCCGCGCACGGGCCCAGCATCACGCTTATCTGCGGGATGACACCCGAGGCCCTGGTGTTGCGCTGGAAGATGCCGCCGTAGCCGGCGAGCGCCGAGACGCCCTCCTGGATGCGGGCGCCCGCGCCGTCGTTGAGGGAGACCAGCGGGGCGCCGGCCGCGATGGCCATGTCCATGATCTTGTGGATCTTGGTGGCGTGGGCCTCGCCCAGCGCGCCGCCGAAGATGCGGAAGTCATGGGCGTAGACGAAGACCGTGCGGCCCTCCACCGTGCCCCAGCCGGTGATGACACCGTCGGTGTACGGCTTCTTGGCCTCCAGGCCGAAGCCGGTGGCCCGGTGCCGCCGCAGCTGCTCGACCTCCTGGAACGAGTCCGGGTCCAGCAGCAGCTCGATCCGCTCCCGCGCGGTGAGCTTCCCCTTGGCGTGCTGCGCCGCGGTGGCCTTCTCACTGGGTCCGGCCAGCGCCCGCGCACGGATCTCATGGAGTTCGGCCACACGCCCGCGTGCGTCCGTCGGCTCGCCCGGCGCCTCATCCAAAACGGTCATGTAGCGACCTTACGAAGCCGCCCCCGAAAAGCGAGCCGTCGACTCCGTACAGTCTCCGACCCGTTTTCCTGGTAGCACTGAACAGAACCAGGCGCGCATGCAGCCGTTCCGACTGCTCGGAGCCGGTGCGCGTTGTGGGGGTCGGACAAAGCGGCTAGGTGAGAGACACCTCACATCGATGGGTGGCGCATACCTCCCCCGGAGTGACGCGCAGCCGCAGCCCCCGGTGGTGCGGTCCCGTCGGGAGCACCTCGACCGACGGATCCACGCGCACGACACCGCTCACCGGACGGTCCCAGCGGACCTCCACCGTCCCGCCCGTGCGCGGCGGTTCACTCACGCACAGGGTAGCGGTACCGCCCCGGCGCCGTACGAACACGCTCGCGGGTGCGCTGACGGTGAGCGGGCCCGCGGTGCCCGGGGCGAAGAAGTTCGCGGCCGTGAGGCCGAGCGGGCGGACGTGGACGGCCTGGCGGCGGGCGTCGTTGGCGAGGACGGACAGCCGGCCGCGGTGGGCCGCGCGGGCGGCGACCCGCCGGCGGGAGGCGCCGGGCATCAGGACGTACACGTACGACGCCGCCGTCGGGTCCGTGCCGTGGTCCAGCCAGAGGACCTGCCGGCGGCGGGTGCGGCGCTCGGCCGTCCCCCCGGTGTTGATGTCCGACCAGGCGCCGGTGCGGTCCTCGCGGAGCGTGCGCAGGTCGCCGCCGGCCGGGAGGATCCAGCCTCCGTGACCCTCCAGGTGGGCCCAGCCGCGCCCGACGGTGAGCCGCTGCCCGCCGCCCTCGCCGAGGTTCCGGTTGTCGATCACGGTCTCGACGGGGACACCGTCCGCGCAGGTGATGCCGGCGCCCAGGCAGACGACACAGTCGTCGAGGCAGAACCAGGACTTGCGGGCCTCCAGCGTGGAGCCCAGCCCCTCGAGGTGCTGGCCGATCGCGGCGTACTCGCCGTCCGTCGTCCCGCCGGTCCAGCGCGTGCCGGGCCGGGGTTCGCCCCACTCGCCGCCCTCCCGGTCGGCGAGGCGCCGGGTGGAGACGGTGGTGCCGGGCAGGCGGTACCAGTCGACGGTCGGCCAGTACCAGTCGGTGTACTGGTCGGCCGGGCCGCTCCGCTCCCCCGCCGGCCACCAGAGCGTCATCCCCGCCCCGGTGTGCCAGCCGCGCGGGTTCTCGCCGTTGCCGCACTCGTAGTGCGCGATCCGGTCGGAGGCCATGGCGATGTTCAGCACGAAGCCGGGCCGTCGGTGGACGGCGCGGTCCATGGCGGCGAAGAGGTGGTGGCCGACGGGGTCGGCGGCGGGCGGCACCGGGGAGGCGGCGACGGCGTGCAGCCGGGCCAGGTCGGCGACCTGGAACCGCGGGGCCGTGAGGATCGGCTCCACCGTGTCCCGCTCGGTCCACCCCTTGATCCGCCCGTGCCAGCGGTCCCGCTCGGCGGCGCTCGTGCCCTGGGCCAGCAGCGCGATCGCCGCGATGATCCCGTGCCCGTGGTAGTGGTCACCGCGCAGGATCCCGCTGTCGTCACCCTCGAGGTGGCCCCGGCTGATGGCGCGCCCGTTGACGCTGTCCATCACCAGGCCGTCGTGGATCAGGGGCGCGTAGGCGCGCTCCACGCTGTCGAGGACGATCTGCCGGTTCGGATCGGTGACCTCCCACTCCGACCCGGCGAGCAGCGCGAAGAGCCGTCCGAGGCCGTCGAGCAGGACCTGCCCGTACGTGCCCGAGTACGCGACCCGGGCGTGCTGGACGAACGAGCCGTCGGCGTACAGCCCGTCCCCCTCCGTGACGTACGGGAAGACCGGGGAGAGGGCGTCACGGGCCAGCGCGATCTTCGCGGGGGCGCGGCCGAGGATGCCGCGCAGGGCGACCGAGCGGCAGAGGTCGACGCGGTTGGCGCCGGTGGAGACGGACGAGTAGTCGCGGAGCAGCGCGTCCGGGACGAAGTGGTCCACGGCCGCGCAGGCCGCCGCCCGCCGCTCGTCCGCGAGGTGGTCGTGGAGGGCGGCCGTGATGTCCATGAGCAGGCGGGGGCTGCCGATCCGCCACTCCCACCAGTTGCCGTACGGGGTGGTGGCGGGGTGGTACACGGCCCGGGAGAGGTGGTCGAGGCCGCGGAGGACGTCCGCGAGGAGGCCGGTGTCGCCGGTGAGTCCGGTGCCCTCCTGGACGTACGCCTGGGCCATCGTCCACAGGCGGTCGTAGCTCCGGGTGATGCCGGCGGGCGGGTCGAAGGGGAGACCGGGCCAGAGGGAGGCGGGCGTGGGGGTCATGGCGGCGCGGTGGGCCCGGGCCGACTCACCGGTGGCGCGCAGGCGGGAGGCGTACGGGTCGGCGGCCGGGTCGTACCCCGTGCCGAGGGCGAGGGTGAGCCAGCGGTGCCGGAGGGCGTCGTACGGGTCGTCGGCGGCGGCGCGCGCGGCGGGGACCGCGGGCCGGCCCGGTGCCGCGGTGACGGCCGCCGTGAGGGCCGCCGCGCGCAGGACGGCACGGCGGGTGAGGGCCGGGAGTGCTCGGCGCTTCGGGGTCATGGTCGTGCCCCTACCACCCTGGCGGCCGGGGAAAGCCGCGCGACGGCCCGCGGCGAGAAGGTTGAATGTTGAACAGAATGGGTCTACGGTGGGTCTCGTTCGAATCATTGAACTTTGAACGAACACATCCACGAACCCGATCGCGGATCCCCAAGGACCCGCCCCCGTCACCAGGAGCACGCCATGGGTATCTTCGGCCGCAAGAACTCCGCCGGGACCGGCACGACCACGACCGCCGCCACCGCCCCGGTCAACCCCGCGCTCGCCGCGGTGACCGGTGAGTACACGATCGACGCCTCCCACTCGACGCTCGGCTTCGTGGCCCGGCACGCCATGGTCACCAACGTCAAGGGCGGCTTCAAGGACTTCTCCGGGACGCTCCACCTGGACGGCACCGACCCGGCGAGGTCCACGGCCACCCTCGACATCGCGATGGACAGCATCGACACGGGCTCCGCCGACCGCGACGGGCACCTCAAGAGCGCGGACTTCTTCCGGACGGACGAGTTCCCGACGATGACCTTCCGCTCGACGAAGGCGGAGGCCCTGGGCGGCGACGACTACCGCATCACGGGCGACCTCACCATCCTCGGCACGACGAAGCCGCTGACGATCGACCTGGAGTTCAACGGCTCCGCCAAGGACCCCTTCGGCAACGAGCGCGTCGGCTTCGAGGGCAAGGCGGAGCTCCTCCGCTCCGAGTGGGGCCTGACCTGGAACGCGGCCCTGGAGACCGGTGGCGTCCTGGTCTCGGACAAGATCAAGCTGGTCTTCGACGTCTCGGCGATCAGGAACGCGGGCTGAGGCACGGGCCGCGTGCCCGACCGCGCCGTCCCCGCCTCCACGCCCACGCGACCACCCCGGCGATATTCCGGTGCGCCGGGGTGGCCGGGGTGGCCGGCTGGCTAGCCTCACGCGCATGGCCTGGTTGCCACACGACTTCGTGCACCCCCTGAGCGTCGCGATACCCGGCGGGGCCGGACACCGGCTGCGGCCGATCAGCGGCGCCGACGCACCGCTCGACCACCCGGCGGTGAGGGGCTCGCGGGAGCGGCTGTGGGTCGTGGACGACGAGGTGGGCGGCGCACTGGAGCGGGCGCTGGACGTGTTCGTACCGCGGTGGATCGCCGAGGACTGGCCCTTCGAGCGGCCGCGCTTCGTCGGACGGGACCTGACCTGGGACGAGTGGCTGGCGCTGCCGGACATCGGGTGAGCGATCGGGTGAGCGGGGGGCCGCCGCCCACGGCGGGCGACGGCGGGCGCCTCAGAAGCCGCCGCCGAAGTCCCCGCCCCCTCCCCCGAAGTCACCGCCGCCGCCGAAGTCGCCTCCTCCGAAGCCGCCCCCGAAGCCGCCCGAGAAGTCGTCCCCGTCGAAGTCCGCGCCCGAGACGTCCCCGCCCTCGTAGCCGCCGCCGAAGTCCCCGTACCCGGCGCCGTAGTCGGCCGCGTACGCGGGGGTGGCCATCATGCTGCCCAGCAGCGTGCCGACCAGCAGTCCGGGCAGGATGCCGCCGCCGAAGTAGCCGCCCGCCCAGGGGCCGTACGCCGGGCCCGCCTCCCAGTACGGGCGGCGGCCGTAGCCCGTGTCCACCTCGCGCACCATCGGGTCCCGGCCTTCCTCGAGGCGTACCCGGTCCGCCGCGCAGACCGGGACCTCGCGGGGGGCGCCGCCCTCGGGCGTCCAGGTGGCGTCGGCCACCGACGGGCCGTGGCGCGGGTCGAAGAAGCAGGGGGCGCGGCGCTCGGGCAGCGGCCGGCCCTCGCGGCGCGCGGCCAGCTGGGCGAGCGAGAAGCGGCCGTCCTCCAGCGCCTGGGTGACCCCGCGCACGTCCTCGGGCCGCCGGGCGGCGGCCATCAGCGACTTGGCCTGCTCGTAGGTGTCCAGGGCGCGCTCGTAGTCGGCGCGCATGGCGTCGTCCGCGCCGGACTCGGCGGGGTGGAAGTCGAGGCGGTCGAGCTCCTCACCGAACGCCGTGATGTCCTCGTCCACCACGACGCGCAGCTTCTCCAGGGCGGCCCGCCGCTCCTCCTCGCCCTTGCGGCGGTTGCGGCGCACCAGCGCGTACCCGCCGACGCCACCCGCCACGAGCAGTCCGCCCACGGTGGCCAGGGCGCCCGCGTTGACGCCGGAGTCGCCGCCGCCGTTCCAGGTATTCGGTCCGGCGCCGCCGAGGTTGCTGCGCAGCGCGTCGTCGACGAAGTCGTTGAGCTGGGCCTTGACGTCGCCCGACTGCTGGACCGCCGCCTCCAGGTTCTGCACGCCCTGACGGGAGAGCACGCTGCTGTCGGCCCGGGCGGCGAACCGGTCGCCGAGGCGGATGCCGTACAGACCGGTGATGCCGGTCCGGGTGCGCAGGTCGCGGAAGATGTCCTGGGTCGGCTGGTCGGCCGGCAGGACCGCCACGAAGACCGGCGCGTCCGCGTCCCTGATCTTGTCGGCGAGCGCTTCGGCGTCGGCCTCGGACAGCTGGCCGGCGGCGGCCGGGTCGACGTAGACGGGATCCTTGCGCAGCGCCTCGGCGACCGTTTCCAGGTCGGTGGCCGCGTGCGCACCGGGCGCACCGACCGCCAGCACCGCCAGCGCCGCGGCGAGCGGCGCGATCAACAACCGGACGAGTCCTCGCGACAGTACAGCCCTCATACCTCGAAGCTACCTCGCCGGACGCACCTCATGACGAGGCCGCGGCAGGGCCCCGGGAGCACGGTGCTCCCGGGGTCCGTGCCGTAACGCGTGGGCCCGCCTACTCCGCCGGTTCCACCCCGGCCTTCAGCAGGCCGTACGTGTAGGCGTCCTCCAGGGCCTGCCAGGACGCGGAGATCACGTTGTCGGCGACGCCGACCGTGGACCAGTCGCCCGTGCCGTCGGAGGTGGAGATCAGCACCCGGGTCGTGGACTGGGTGCCGTGCCGGCCCTCCAGGATGCGGACCTTGTAGTCGACCAGCTCCAGCTTGGCGAGCTGCGGGTAGATCCGCTCCAGGGCGACGCGCAGGGCGCGGTCGAGGGCGTTGACCGGGCCGTTGCCCTCCGCGGTGGCGACGATGCGCTCGCTCTTGGCCCACAGCTTGACCGTGGCCTCGTTGGCGTGGCTGCCGTCGGGGCGGTCCTCGACGATGGCGCGCCAGGACTCCGTGCGGAAGTAGCTCAGCGGCCGGCCCGCCACCTCCCCGCGCAGCAGCAGCTCGAAGGAGGCGTCGGCCGCTTCGTACGTGTAGCCCTTGAGCTCGCGCTCCTTGACCCGGTCCACGACCCGGCCGACGAGTTCGCGGTCGCCGCCCAGGTCGACGCCGAGTTCCTTGCCCTTGAGCTCGATGGAGGCGCGGCCCGCCATGTCGGAGACCAGCATGCGCATGGTGTTGCCGACCTGCTCGGGGGCGATGTGCTGGTACAGGTCCGGGTCGACCTTGATGGCGGAGGCGTGCAGTCCGGCCTTGTGCGCGAAGGCGGAGAGGCCGACGTAGGGCTGATGGGTGGAGGGGGTGAGGTTGACGACCTCGGCGATGGCGTGCGAGATCCGGGTCATCTCGCGCAGCCGGCCCTCGGGCAGCACCTTCATGCCGTACTTGAGCTCCAGGGCGGCGACGACCGGGAACAGGTTGGAGTTGCCGACGCGCTCGCCGTAGCCGTTGGCGGTGCACTGGACGTGGGTGGCGCCCGCGTCGACGGCGGCGAGGGTGTTGGCGACGGCGCAGCCGGTGTCGTCCTGGGCGTGGATGCCGAGCCGGGCGCCCGTGTCGGCGAGCACGGTCGCGACCACGGCCTGGACCTGGGCGGGGAGCATGCCGCCGTTGGTGTCGCAGAGCACCACGACGTCGGCGCCGGCCTCGGCGGCGGTCCGGACGACCGCCTTCGCGTACTCCGCGTTCGCGCGGTAGCCGTCGAAGAAGTGCTCGCAGTCGACGAAGACCCGGCGGCCCTCGGCGACCAGGTGGGCGACCGTGTCCCGGATCATCTCCAGGTTCTCGTCGAGCGTGGTGCGCAGGGCCAGCTCGACGTGCCGGTCGTGCGACTTGGCGACCAGGGTGATCACCGGTGCGCCGGACGCGAGGAGGGCCTTGACCTGGGGGTCCTCGCTCGCCCTGCCGCCGGCCCGGCGGGTGGCGCCGAAGGCGACCAGCCGGGCGTGCCGGAAGCGGATCTCCTGCTGGGCGCGGGCGAAGAACTCGGTGTCGCGCGGGTTGGCGCCGGGCCAGCCCCCCTCGATGAATCCCACACCGAAGTCGTCCAGGTGCCGTGCGATGGCCAGCTTGTCCGCGACCGTGAGGTTGATGCCCTCGCGCTGCGCCCCGTCGCGCAGAGTGGTGTCGAAGACGTGGAACGAATCGTCGAGCTCGCTGGTTTCGGTCATGGTTGTTTTCGGCTCCTGTGATGGATCCCGTAGTGGATCTCGGACTGACCGGAATGACCGGCTCCGCCCTCTCCCATGATCCCGTGCGCTCTTTCCCCGGCTGACGGTGGGCCCAGGAAAACGAAAAACCCCTCGCGGGTGCGAGAGGTCTGCGCGCGGGTCGAGACGACGGTGTCCGCCCGTACCTGGTCGTACGTGACGGTCACAGCGGACCGGCGCGCCTGCTGCCAATAATCATGGCGAACGAAAGCACGGGGGGAGTCTGGCACAAACGGCCCCCGCGCTCACCGTCGTCTCAGGATGCGAGCCGCGGAATTCCGGTCACCGTGGTGTGCGCACGCACACGTCCTCCACGCCGTTGGTGTCACCGGGCACGAGGTCCGCGGCGAGCCCGCCGGGCCGCCGCCAGGCCGCCACCACCGGGCTGCCCCGGACGAGAGGGCCCGGGGCGGCCCGGCGGTGACCGGCCGATCGCTAGGCGAGCCGCCGCATCCAGCCGTGCCCGTCCTCCGCGGTGCCCCGCTGGATGTCGAGGAGCTGCTCGCGGAGCCGGAGGGTGACCTCGCCGGGCTCCCCGCCCGACTGCCGCCACTCGGCGCCGGCGCGCTTGACGGTGCCGACGGGGGTGATGACGGCGGCCGTGCCGCAGGCGAAGACCTCGGTCAGGGTGCCGTTCTCGGCGTCGCGCTGCCACTGGTCGAGGGAGACGCGGCCCTCCTCGGCGGTGTAGCCGAGGTCACGGGCGACGGTGAGCAGCGAGTCGCGGGTGACGCCCTCCAGGATGGAGCCGGTGAGCGTCGGGGTGACGATGCGGTCGCCGTACACGAAGTACAGGTTCATGCCGCCGAGTTCCTCGACCCAGGTGTGCTCGGTGGCGTCGAGGTAGCAGACCTGGTCGCAGCCCTTCTCCGCGGCCTCGGCCTGGGCGAGCAGGGAGGCCGCGTAGTTGCCGCCCGTCTTGGCGTCGCCCATGCCGCCGGGGACGGCACGCACCCGGTCCTCGGAGACCCAGATGGAGACGGGCTTCACGCCGCCCGGGAAGTAGGCGCCCGCCGGGGAGGCGATCACGATGAACAGGTACTCGTTGGCGGGCCGCACCCCGAGGCCGACCTCGGCCGCGAACATGAACGGGCGCAGGTACAGGGACTCCTCGCCGCCGTGCGCGGGCACCCACGCCTGGTCCTGCTTGACCAGCGCGTGGCAGGCCTCGATGAACGTCTCGACCGGCAGCTCCGGCATCGCCAGGCGGCGGGCGGAGCGCTGGAAGCGCTCGGCGTTCTTCTCGGGGCGGAAGGTGGCGACGGTGCCGTCGGGCTGCCGGTACGCCTTGAGCCCCTCGAAGATCTCCTGGGCGTAGTGCAGGGTCATGTTGGCCGGGTCGATGGAGAGCGGGCCGTACGGCACCAGCTGCCCGTCGTGCCAGCCGCGGCCCTCGGTCCACCGGACCGTCACCATGTGGTCGGTGAAGTGGCGGCCGAACCCGGGGCTGGCCAGGATCGCCTCGCGCTCCGCGTCGGAGAGCGGGTGGGCCGAGGGCTTGAGTTCGATCGTGGGCGTCGTCATGAGTGGTTGTGTCCTTCACCGGTTGTCGTGACGGGCCGCGCTCACGCCCGTACTGGCAGTGGTACTAGGACGTCCGAGCATTCTCTCCGGCCGCGGCTCTGCGTTCGATTATCGCAAGCGGCGGACCGGAGGGCGGTTTCCCCTGTTCCGGCGGTGGGGGAAGCCGGGGAGGAAGGGTGTGGGCGCGGCCCTCGGGATTGCCCAGGGAGATTGATGGTGCCACCCGGCGAGGGCATGCGAAAGCCGCCGGGTGCGAGAGGTGCGACCCGGCGGCTTCGGGGTGGGAGAAGCGCGGGGTCAGCCGGCTACTCGTACGGCGAGGGCGTCGCCGATCTCGTCCGTCGTGCGGGCCGGCTTGCCCGCGCGCTCCGCGAGGTCCGCGGAGACGGCGTCGTCGATACGGGCCGCCTCGGCGTCGTGGCCGAGGTGGCGCAGGAGCAGGGCGACGGACAGCACCGTGGCGGTGGGGTCGGCCTTGCCCTGGCCCGCGATGTCCGGGGCCGAGCCGTGGACGGGCTCGAACATGGACGGGAACTCGCCGGAGGGGTTGATGTTCCCGCTCGCGGCGACGCCGATGCCGCCGGAGACGGCCGCGGCGAGGTCGGTGACGATGTCGCCGAAGAGGTTGTCGGTGACGATCACGTCGAAGCGCTCGGGCTGGGTGACGAGGTAGATCGTCGCCGCGTCCACGTGCATGTACTCGGTGGTGACCTCGGGGTACTCCGCGGCCACCCGGTTGAAGACGTTGGTCCACAGGTGGCCCGCGAAGGTCAGCACGTTGTTCTTGTGGATCAGCGCGAGCTTCTTGCGGGGGCGGGCCTGGGCGCGGGCGAAGGCGTCCCGCACCACGCGCTCGACGCCGAAGGCCGTGTTCACGGAGACCTCGGTGGCGATTTCGTGCTCGGTGCCCTTGCGGATGGTGCCGCCGTTGCCGGTGTACGGGCCCTCGGTGCCCTCGCGGACCACCACGAAGTCGATCTCCGGCTGGCCGGCCAGCGGCGTCTCGACACCGGGCAGCAGCTTCGAGGGACGCAGGTTCACGTGGTGGTCGAAGGCGAAGCGGAGCTTCAGCAGGAAGCCGCGCTCCAGGACGCCGGAGGGCACGGACGGGTCGCCGATCGCGCCGAGCAGGATGGCGTCGTGCTGCTTCAGCTGCTCCAGGTCGGCGTCGGTGAGGGTCTCACCGGTGGCGTGGTAGCGCCGGGCGCCGAAGTCGTACTCCCTGGTCTCCAGCTTCACGTCCTGCGGGAGTGCAGCGGAGAGGACCTTCAGGCCCTGGGCCACGACTTCCTGGCCGATGCCGTCACCGGGGATCACGGCGAGATTGAGGGTGCGAGAGCTTGCCGACATGCGCAGCACCGTACTCCGTGTCCCAGGGAATGACACAGGGCGTCCGCGATGTGGACGCGAGGGAAGGCGCCGGTCAGTGGCCGGTCTCGCCCCCGTTGTCCCTGCGGTCGAGGGCGCGCTGGAGCGCGGCGGCGGCGTTCTTGCGGTCGGACTCGCTCGCCCGGGAGGTGTGTCGGACGCGGCGGCGGACGGTCGTCTCGGCCATGGGTGATCGACTCCTTCAGAAGGTCCGGGGCGGGAGATCCGGGAGTACGGCAGAAGAGGGTGACGAGCCTCCCCCACGGCCCCGTACGGGCGTGGGCGGTGCCCCGGCAAGGGGCGGGGAGCGGTGCGGCGGGGGTGGCCCGCCGGGGAACTCCGGCTCGCGACCGTCATGCGCTTGATCCAGCGAGACGTTCGACTCCTACAAACGTAGGGGACGCCGGAGTGCCTGTCTCCACAATTACTCGGGCTTCCTACTATCTGAGACGGTGCGGTGCGTCACAGCACCGTCCGCACCTCCTCGCCGAACCCCTGCGGGTCCTCCACCCACGGCAGGTGACCGGCGCCCGGGAGCACCGAGCGGGCCCTCGCGCGTCCGCCGCGAGGTCGACGGGGAACCAGGGGTCGGCCATGCGCGCGGCGTGCTCCGGGGCCCGCTCCCCCGTCCGTCCCGGTCCTGCTCGCCCACATCCGCACCCCGTCGTCGGCGGTCACTTGCTCGGTACGCGTCATGCGGACAGTGTGCGCGGGCGGACATGCCGACGGGCCAGGTCCGGTGGGGGACCTGGCCCGTGCGGCGGGCGAACCGTCAGCCCATGTGCGGGTAGGTGTAGTCGGTCGGCGGGACCAGCGTCTCCTTGATGGCGCGGGTGAGGGTCCAGCGCATCAGGTTCTGCGGGGCGCCGGCCTTGTCGTTGGTGCCCGAGGCGCGGCCGCCGCCGAAGGGCTGCTGGCCGACGACGGCGCCGGTGGACTTGTCGTTGATGTAGAAGTTGCCGGCCGCGTAGCGCAGCTTCTCCATCGTGTACGCGGCCGCCGCGCGGTCGTTCGCGATGACCGAGCCGGTGAGCGCGTAGTCGGACGCCGACTCCATCTGCTCCAGCATCGCGTCGTACTGGTCGTCCTCGTACACGTACACGGCGAGGATCGGGCCGAAGTACTCGGTGGTGAACACCTCGTTCTCGGGGTCGGTGCACTCGATGACGGTCGGGCGGACGAAGTAGCCGACCGAGTCGTCGTAGGAACCGCCGGCGACGATTCGGCAGGTCGGGTCCTCCTTCGCGCGGTCGATGGCGGCCTTGTTCTTGGCGAACGCGCGCTCGTCGATGACCGCGCCGATGAAGTTCGACAGGTCGGTGACGTCACCCATGGTGATGTGGTCGACCTCGGTGGCGAACTCCTCCTTGAAGCCGGAGTTCCAGATGGAGGCCGGGACGTACGCGCGGGAGGTGGCGCTGCACTTCTGGCCCTGGTACTCGAAGGCGCCGCGGGTCAGGGCGGTCTTCAGGATCGCGGGGTCGGCGCTCGGGTGGGCGACGACGAAGTCCTTGCCACCGGTCTCGCCGACCAGGCGCGGGTAGGTGCGGTACTTCTCGATGTTGTTGCCGACCGTCTTCCACAGGTGCTGGAAGGTCTTCGTCGAGCCGGTGAAGTGGATGCCGGCCAGGTCGCGGTGGTTCAGGGCGACCTCGGAGACCGCGATGCCGTCGCCCGTGACGAGGTTGATGACGCCCTTGGGCAGGCCCGCCTCCTCCAGGAGGCGCATCAGCAGCACGGCCGCGTGGGTCTGCGTCGGGGACGGCTTCCACACCACGACGTTGCCCATGAGCGCGGGCGCGGTCGGCAGGTTGGCCGCGATCGCCGTGAAGTTGAACGGCGTGATCGCGTAGACGAAGCCCTCCAGCGGGCGGTGGTCCAGGCGGTTCCAGACGCCCGGCGCGTTGGCCGGGGGCTGCTCGGCGAGCAGGTCGCGGGCGTACTTCACGTTGAAGCGCCAGAAGTCGACCAGCTCGCAGGGGGTGTCGATCTCGGCCTGCTGGGCCGTCTTGGACTGGCCCAGCATGGTGGAGGCGGCCAGCGTCTCGCGCCAGGGGCCGGAGAGCAGCTCGGCGGCGCGCAGGATGATCGCGGCACGGTCGTCGAAGGACATCGCGCGCCAGGCCGGGGCGGCGGCGAGGGCCGCGTCGATCGCGTCCTGCGCGTCCGCCTGCGTGGCGTGCGCGGCGGTACCGAGGACGGCCTTGTGGTTGTGCGGCTGTACGACGTCGAAGCGCTCACCGCCGCCGAGCCGCTGCTCGCCGCCGATGGTCATCGTCAGCTCGATCGGGTTCTCGGCCAGCTCCTTGAGCTTGGCCTCCAGCCGGGCGCGCTCGGGCGAGCCGGGGGCGTAACCGTGCACCGGCTCGTTGACGGGCGTGGGGACCTGGGTGACGGCGTCCATGTTTTCCGTGACTCCTTATCTGGGCTGAGCGGTGGGGGTCGGGCTCAGCCCTTGGTGAGCATCGAGCGGGCGAAGAAGCGCAGGTTGGCGGGCTTCTCGGCGAGGCGCCGCATGAAGTAGCCGTACCAGTCGGTGCCGTAGGCGGTGTAGACGCGCATGCGGTGGCCCTCGGCGGCCAGCCGCAGGTGCTCCTCGGCGCGGATGCCGTACAGCATCTGGAACTCGTACTCGTCCGGCTTGCGCCCGGCGCGCCGGGCCAGCTCCTGGGAGATGGAGATGAGGCGCGGGTCGTGGGACCCGATCATCGGGTAGCCCTCGCCCTCCATCAGGATCCGCAGGATGCGGACGTAGGCCTTGTCGATCTCGTGCTTCTGCTGGAAGGCGACGGAGGCGGGCTCCTTGTACGCGCCCTTCACCAGGCGGACGCGGCTGCCGTTCGCGGCGAGGCGGCGGGCGTCCTCCTCGGTGCGGAACAGGTAGGCCTGGATGACGCAGCCGGTCTGCGGGAAGTCCTTCCGCAGCTCCTCGTGGACGGCGAACATCGAGTCGAGGGTGGTGTGGTCCTCCGCGTCCAGGGTGACCGTGGTGCCGATCGCGGCGGCGGCCTCGACGACGGGGCGGACGTTGGCGAGGCAGAGCTCGTGGCCGCCCGGGAGCGCTTGCCCGAACATGGAGAGCTTGACCGACATCTCGGCGCGCTCGCCCAGCTCCAGCTCCTTCAGCCGGGCGATCAGCTCCAGGTAGGCGTCGCGGGCCGCGGTCGCCTGGTCCTCGGTCGTGATGTCCTCGCCGACCACGTCGAGGGTGACCTCCAGACCGTTGCCGGTGAGGTCGCGGATGACGGGCACGATGTCGTCGACGATCTCACCGGGGATGAAACGGTCGACGACGGGCCTGGTCACCGGCGCCGCCGAGATCAGACGACGCAACCGGTCGCTGCGCGACGCGGCGAGAATCACGGGACCCAGCACGGGGCACCTCCACAACAGCCAGCAGAAGGGCCGTGAACCCGAAGTGACGGGCACGGCACGGAGAACCACCGTGAAACCTAAGGATCCCTCCGATCGTCGGCCATCGACAGCTGTCACGCATCCGTGCCCCGGATCTCAGACAGATGTATGAAGAGCGGGCACAGGTGCGCGAGAATGCCCGGGTGACGGACGTTTTCAGAGAGCGGGGAGCGGGCCGGGGCGACTACCAGGAACTGGTCGACGAGATCTCCGGACTGCTGGGCGCACCGGCGACGCTGGAGAACCGCGACTTCGAGCTGATCGCCTTCGGCGCGTACGACAGCGAGGGCGAGCTCGACGCGTCGGCGCTGGACCCGGTGCGCACCCGCTCGATCCTCACGCGGCGGTCGACGGCGGCGGTGCGGGAGTGGTTCGAGGGGTTCGGCATCACCCGGGCGACGGGCCCGGTACGCATCCCGCCCACCCCGGAGGCGGGCGTCCACCGCGGGCGCGTCTGTCTCCCCGTACGCCACCGGGGCGTCGTCCTCGGTTACGTGTGGCTGCTGGACGGCGACCCGGTCGCCACCGACGGCCAGCTCTCCGCGGCGATGGAGGTTGCCTCGCGGATCGGCGCCCTGCTGGCGGACGAGGCGCAGGCGGGCGCGGACCTGACCCGTGAGCTGCGCGCGGTGCTGACGGCCGCGCCCGGCTGGCAGCGGGACGCGGCGCTCACGGAGCTGCGCACGGCGCTCGGCCCGCGCGCGGACGGCGTGCACACGGTGGTCTGCGTGGCGCCGTGGCCGTCCGCCGACCCGGCGGACACCCCCTCGGTCCGTACGGTGCCGGGGGCCGTCGCCCTGTGCACGGTGCCGTGGGACGGGGGCGTCGGGCAGGGCCTGGCGCTGCTGGTGCGGCTCAGGTCGGCGGACGTGCCGCAGCC
>NZ_JAVRHI010000045.1:0-20553 GCF_034105845.1 Streptomyces sp. CRN 30
CGCGGCGGCCGCCGCCGAGCTGTGGCGGCGGCGCGGCCGGGTCCCCCGCGGCCTGTGGGCGGGCGCGGCGCTCGCCCCGCTGGGCTGGGCGTCGTACGTCCTCTGGGTCGGGCTCCGCGCCGGGGACCCGCTGGGCGGTTACTTCGCCGTGCAGCGGGGGTGGGGGTCGCGGTTCGACCTCGGCGCGGAGGCGGTCGGCTCCGTACGGCACCTGCTGCTGCGCGGTGACCGGCTCGATGTCGCCGTCGCCCTCGGGACCGTCCTCGCCGCCGTCCTGCTGTACGTCCTGCTGCTGCTCGACCGGGCCCCGCTGCCGCTGCTGGTGTACAGCGGCGTCCTGCTGCTGATCACCCTCGGCGGCGCGGGCTTCTTCGAGTCCAAGCCGCGGTTCCTGCTGCCGGCGTTCCCGCTGCTGCTGCCGCTCGCGCACGCGCTCGCCCGCACGGCGAGAGCCCGGCCACGGCACGCCACCTCGGTGGTCTGCGCCCTGGCCGGGCTCTCTCTCGCGTACGGCGCCTACCTGCTCGCAGTCGCCGACACGCCGCTGTGAACGACGAGGTCTACTCGTCGTCCTCGGGCTTCTCCGCCTCGTCGATCTCCTGCTCAAGACCGAGCTGCTCCACGAGCCACTTGTCGAACTCGATGGCGGCCCGCACCCAGCTGACCGTGGAGGAGACGAAGTGCTCCAGGCTCACACCCATGCCGATCAGCATCTGGGCCTCGCCGATCAGGCGGACCGTGCCGTCGTCGTGGGTGTGGGAGTAGACCTTGGGCCACAGGGTGCGCCGGTTCCAGTCGTCGGCGGACTCCAGCAGCTGCGGCTTGTCCTCGATCTGGTGCGGCCGGTCGTAGAACGTCCGCACCGAGAAGACCTGCTGGTCGCCCTCGCCACGGAACATGAAGTACGTACGGAACTGCTCCCACGGCGCCGCGAGGTCACCCTCGTCGTCGACGACGTACTTGAGCTCCATCTGGTCGAGGAGCTGCTTCACGAGGTCCTGATCCGGGACGACGGGGCCCGCCGGCCCTTGGGGCTGCGGCTCGGGCTGGCCCCCGAAGTTCGGAATCGAGGACGGGTCGATGCTCACCGTGTTTTTCCCTTCGTACGGATTCCGCCATCCTCCCCCATCCGGGGAGGGGCGTGGCAAGCCCCGGAGGGCCTGCCACGCCACGGCTGACACGATCCGGTCAACCGGCCGGCGGTCGCTACAGGGTCTTCCCCGTCGCGGGCCCCACGATCAGGTCGTCGCCGAAGCGGTCCACCCGTACCGTGTCGCCGTCCTTGATCTCTCCGCCCAGGATCTCCCGGGCGAGGCGGTCGCCGATCGCCGTCTGGACCAGGCGGCGCAGCGGGCGGGCGCCGTACGCCGGGTCGTTGCCCTCCTCCGCGAGCCACGCCAGCGCCTCGTCGGTGATCTCCAGGCTGAGCCGGCGCTCCGCGAGCCGCCGCGACAGCGCGTCGATCTGGAGGCGGGCGATCCGGCTCAGCTCCTCCTTGGAGAGGGCCGAGAAGACGACGAGGTCGTCGAGGCGGTTGAGGAACTCCGGCTTGAAGGAGGACCGGACCACGTCGAGGACCTGCCGCTTCTTCTCCGCCTCGCCGGTCGCCGGGTCGACCAGGAACTGGCTGCCGAGGTTCGACGTCAGCACCAGGATCGTGTTGCGGAAGTCGACCGTGCGGCCCTGCCCGTCGGTCAGCCGCCCGTCGTCCAGCACCTGGAGCAGGATGTCGAAGACCTCGGGGTGCGCCTTCTCCACCTCGTCGAGGAGTACGACGGTGTAGGGGCGGCGGCGGACGGCCTCCGTGAGCTGCCCGCCCTCCTCGTAGCCGACGTACCCGGGGGGCGCGCCGACCAGCCGGGCGACGCTGTGCTTCTCGCTGTACTCCGACATGTCGATGCGGACCATCGCCCGCTCGTCGTCGAAGAGGAAGTCGGCGAGCGCCTTGGCCAGCTCGGTCTTGCCGACGCCGGTCGGGCCGAGGAAGAGGAAGGAGCCGGTGGGGCGGTCCGGGTCGGCGATGCCGGCGCGGGAGCGGCGTACCGCGTCCGAGACCGCGCGTACGGCCTCGGTCTGGCCGATCAGGCGCTTGCCCAGCTCGTCCTCCATGCGCAGCAGCTTCTGCGTCTCGCCCTCCAGGAGGCGCCCGGCGGGGATGCCGGTCCAGGAGGCGACGACGTCCGCGATGTCGTCGGGGCCGACCTCCTCCTTGACCATGGTGTCCCGGGCGACCTCTTCCTCGGCCTCGGAGGCGGCCTCCAGGTCGCGCTCCAGGTCGGGGATCTCGCCGTAGAGCAGCTTGGACGCGGTGTCGAAGTCGCCGTCGCGCTGGGCGCGTTCGGCCTGTCCGCGCAGTTCGTCGAGTTTCTCCTTCAGCTCGCCGACCCGGTTGAGGGACTGCTTCTCCTTCTCCCAGCGGGCGTTGAGCCCGCGCAGCTCCTCCTCCTTGTCGGCGAGGTCGCGGCGCAGCCGCTCCAGGCGCTCGCGCGAGGCCGGGTCGGTCTCCTTGTCCAGCGCCAGCTCCTCCATCTTCAGCCGGTCGACGGAGCGCTGGAGTTCGTCGATCTCGACGGGGGACGAGTCGATCTCCATGCGGAGCCGGGAGGCCGCCTCGTCGACGAGGTCGATGGCCTTGTCGGGGAGGAAGCGGGAGGTGATGTAGCGGTCGGAGAGGGTGGCCGCCGCGACCAGCGCGCTGTCCGCGATCTGGACCTTGTGATGGGCCTCGTAGCGGCCCTTGAGTCCGCGCAGGATGGCGATCGAGTCCTCGACGGACGGCTCCGCCACCAGCACCTGCTGGAAGCGGCGCTCCAGCGCCGGGTCCTTCTCGATCCGCTCGCGGTACTCGTCGAGCGTGGTCGCGCCGACCATCCGCAGCTCGCCGCGGGCCAGCATCGGCTTCAGCATGTTGCCGGCGTCCATCGCGGAGTCGCCGCCGGCGCCCGCGCCGACGACCGTGTGCAGCTCGTCGATGAAGGTGATGATCTGGCCGTCGGAGTCCTTGATCTCGGCCAGGACGGTCTTCAGCCGCTCCTCGAACTCACCGCGGTACTTGGCGCCCGCGACCATCGCGCCGAGGTCGAGCGCGACCAGCCGCTTGTTCTTGAGGGACTCGGGAACGTCCCCCTTCACGATCCGCTGCGCGAGCCCTTCCACGACGGCGGTCTTGCCGACGCCCGGCTCGCCGATCAGCACCGGGTTGTTCTTCGTACGCCGGGACAGCACCTGTACGACCCGCCGGATCTCGGTGTCCCGGCCGATGACCGGGTCGAGCTTGCCGTCACGGGCCGCCGCCGTGAAGTCGGTGCCGAACTTCTCCAGTGCCTTGTACTGGCCCTCCGGGTCCGCGGTGGTCACCCGGCGCCCTCCCCTCGCCTTCTCGAAGGCCGCCTGCAACTTCTCCGCGGTGGCCCCCTGTGCCCTGAGCACCTCGCCGGCCGTACCGCCCTTGGCGGCGATGCCGATCAGGAGGTGTTCGGTGGAGAGGAACTCGTCGCCGAGGTCCTCGGCCCGCTTCTGGGCGTCGGCGACGACCGCGAGCATCTCACGGCTGGGCTGGGGCGGCGCGACCGTGGACCCGGTCACGCTGGGCAGCCCGGACAGCACCCGCTCGGCGCCGGTGCGGACGGCGACCTGATCGGCCTCCAGGGCCGTGAGCAGATCGGTGATGTTCTCGTTGTCCTGGCCCTGGAGCAGGGCGAGGAGCAGGTGGGCGGGGGTGAGGTCCGGGTGTCCTCCGGTCACGGCCCGGTTGCTGGCCGCGTTGATGGCGTCCCGGCTCCGGTTGGTCAGCTCGGCGTCCACGTTCGGGGTCTCCTCCTGGTACTGCCTGTCGACGGCGGCGGTGATGCTGCGGCGGTGGTGCTGGCGACGGTGGTGCTGACTCAATCAACGTACACAAAGTTGAGTGTATTCCACTCAACTCCGATCGGGGAGGGTCACCGGGGACGAGTACCCGTGGCGCGGGTAGGTTCCCGTGCCATGGCCTCTCAGCACGCGACGAACGACCCGGGCGCCCCGGACGCGTCCTATCTCGGCTTCTGGCGGGAGCGGCACCTGTGCACGCTGACCACGCTGCGTCCCGACGGCACCCCGCACGTGGTGCCGGTCGGCGCGACGTACGACCCGGAGGCCCGGGTGGCGCGGGTGATCACGGACCGGGCGAGCGCGAAGGCACGGCACGTGCTGGCTGCGGGCGCGGCGGGCACCCCGGCCGCGCTCTGCCAGGTGGACGGGCGGCGCTGGGCGACGCTGGAGGGGCGGGCCTTCGTCCGCGCCGAGCCGGCGGAGGTGGCGGAGGCGGAGCGCCGGTACGCGGAGCGCTATCGGCCGCCGCGGCCGAATCCGACCCGCGTGGTGATCGAGATCCGGCTGACCCGGGCGCTGGGGCGCGGCTGACCCGGACTCCGGGGCAAGAATCGCAAGAACGTGCAAAACTGCAGCGGCGTCACCGTGTTCAGGTCACGGTGACGCCGCTGCGGGGGGAAGCACCTGAGCGATCTTTACGACGGGGGAATCGCGTCAGGCACTGCGGGGGGTGGCAGAGATGGTCCTCAGCTCGGAGTCGTCCGGCTCCGCGAGCCGGTGATCCCGCTGATCCAGGTTCACAAAGATCATTCCGTAACGGATGGCACACCGTACGGGCTGCGGCGCCCCCCGGGGCCGCCGCAGACACCGGTATGCCCGCACGTCGTCGTCATCGTCCCGGGTGACCACGACCGGCTCCCCGAACACGGTCACCATCAGCGAGTCACCACTGTGGGGGATGGCGGTGACCAGGTCGATGAAGTGCCAGCCGGAGCGGTAGGCGGTCGCCATCTCACGGCGGAACGAGCGATCATCCGGTGGCGTGGACATGCGCATCAGTCCCACTTGCTGTCAGCCGTGGTGTACGACGGCTGCTCGCCGTCGACGGCCCCGGCGACAACAACGGACTGTTCGCTGCCCACCTCGTGCGCGTTGCCCTGCACGCCGGAGAGGCCAGCCACTGTTCCGAAGGCCGCAACGGCGGAGAAGGCGGCAACAAGCACCGAGCGAAGCATTCTCTTACCCATAGTTGGCTTCGTCCTCACTTGAAGGTCCCCTCACTCCCCCGTCGGATAAGACGATGGCTCATTCAGGTACGTCGTGACCACACGAACGGTGCATCATGTTCCTGCACGTTCATGACCCTGGGGGGTGGAGTAATGGGTAAAAACGGCACAAGGGCGACACATCCCCATGCGGTCACCGAGTTGTGCGAGGCGGGAAGCCGTCTTTATGCGCACGCTCTGCGCACGGGACGCATCCTACGGACGGACGCGGAGGAAGCGCCCTGCCTGACGGAGTTCGCCCTGCTCCACCCAGACGCGGACGATCCCGGCTGGCTGCGGCCCGTACCCGCCTCGGTGGCCCTGGCCCAGCGGCTGAGCCCCGTCGAACGCGAGATCAACGAACACCGGCGCCTGTCGATCGCCCTCACCGAGGCGTTCGAGCCCTTTCTGACGCTGAGCGCCCAGGAGGCCGCTCCGGGCCACGCCATCACGGTGCTGGAGGGACTGGACCGCATCAACGCGGCGCTCGACCTCGCCACCGCCGAGTGCGGCTCCGAGATGCTCACGATCCAGCCGAGCGGGCCGCGCTCCACGGAGAAGCGGCTGCTGGAGGCGTTGGAGCGGGACAAGCCGCTGATCGAGCGCGGCGTGCGCATCCGCACCCTCTACCAGCACACGGCCCGCTACAACTCCGAGCGGCTCGCCTACGTGGAGCAGTTCGCCAACGGCAAGGCCGAGTACCGCACCATCGACGAACTCGTCGAGCGGCTCATCATCTGCGACGAGACCGTCGCCTTCCTGCCGATCCGCGACGACCGGCAGATCGCACTGGAGCTGCGCCACTCCGGCCTGGTCCGCTACCTGGTCAAGGTCTTCGAGTTCATGTGGAACCGGGCGGTCCCGCTCACCGCCGGCGCCCCCTACGAGACCGCCCCCGACGGCATCACCGACATCCAGCACTCCATCGCCAAGCTGCTGGTGGAGGGCCACGTGGACGAGGCGATCGCGCGCCGCCTCGGGATGAACGTCCGCACCTGCCGGTCCCACATCGCCAAGCTGGCGCAGGCCCTCGGCAGCGGCAGCAGAGCCCAGTTGGGCTACCTCATCGCACAGTCCGGGATACTGCAACAGGACCACTGAGCTGAGGGGGCGGTCACGCGTGCCGACAACCGCGCACGACCACGCCGGTGACGAGCCCTGCGCGGCGGGCCTTCAGACGTACGCCCGCGCGCTCCGCGACGGCCACGTGTCCGCGGCGGAGGCCGCCGCAGTCCCCTGCCTGGCCGAAGACGGGCTGCTGTACCCGGCCGTGGACGCCCCGGAGCGGATGGAGCCCGTGGCACCCGCCGTCGCCCTGCACCGCCTGCTGCGCGGAGCGGAGGAGCGCATCGCCCGGGAGCGGCGCCGCGAGGAGCGGCTGGCGGAGACCTTCGCGCCGCTCCTCGGCATCGGCCGGACCGAGCCCGCCGGCGGCGAGGCCCCCACCCTGCGGATGCTGAGCGGCAAGAGGCGCATCGACCGGATCGTCGGTGAGGCCATGGCCGAGGCCACCGACGAGGTGCTGACCATCCAGCCGCACAGCGCCCATGTCGGGCCGCCGCCCCAGGTCCACGAACCCGCCCTCGAACGGGACCAGGCGTTCCTCGCCCGCGGCGGCCGTATCCGCACCCTCTACCAGCACACCCTGCGGTACGCCCCCACCGTCCTCGCCCGCTACGAACGGCTCGACGGGGACGTACAGGCCCGCACCCTGGACGAGGTCACCGAGCGCATGATCGCGGTCGACCGCGCGGTGGTCTTCGTCCCGGCCAACGAGGACCGCACCCTCGCCCTGGAGATCCGCCACCCGGCGCTGATCTCCTACTTCGTCACCACCTTCGACCGCTTCTGGCGGCTGGCCGTGCCGATGTACCCGCACGCCGTGCAGCCGCCCACGCTCAACGGCGTCACCCCGCGCCAGCGGGCGGTCGCCGCCCTGCTGGTGGAGGGGCACACCGACGCGGTGATCGCCGACCACCTCGGCATGAACATCCGCACCGCCCGCGTCCACATCGCCAAACTCGCCGCCGGCCTCGGCAGCGACAGCCGCGCCCAGCTCGGCTATCTCATCGCGCGGTCGGGGATCCTGGACCGGGAGCCGCCGACTCACTGAGGCCCGGGGCTTCCCGCGCACCGAGACCCGGAGCGGCCGACTCACCGAGACCCGGGGCGGCCGGCGCGCTGAGGCCCGGGGCTTCCCGCGCACCGAGACCCGGGGCGGCCGGCTCACCGGCACCGGGAGCGGCCCGCTCGCCGGGACCGGGGGCGGCCGGCTCACCGAGGCGGGGCGCGCCTGGGGCCGCCGGGGGCCCGTCCAGGCCCGCCTGGGCGATGCGGACGCCCAGCTGCGTACGGCTCGCCGCCCCCAGCGTCTCCGAGAGCCGGGCGATGTGCGACCGGCACGTCCGTACGCTGATCCCCAGCCGTTCGGCGATCACCGCGTCCTGGTGGCCCTCCGCGAGCAGCGCCGCGATGGACCGCTCCCGGTGCGAGATGCCCTCGATGCCGGTCTCCGGCAGCGGCGCGGTGATGGGGATCGCCAGCCGCCACAGCCGCTCGAAGACGGTCACCAGGTACTCCACGAGCGCCGGGTGGCGCAGCTCAAGGGCCATCGTGCGCTCGGAGTTGGCGGGGACGAACGCCACCGTACGGTCGAAGAGGATCAACCGGTCGACGACCTCGTCCAGCGTCCGCGCCTCCACCGCGTCGCCCATCAGCTCCATGTAGTGCAGCAGCCCCTGACCGTGCCGGGCTACGTGCGTGTACAGGTCCCGCATGCGCACCCCGCGCCCGCGCAGCGCCAGCGCCCGGTGCAGCCCCTCGGAGAGTTCGTGCTCGCGCCGGATGCCGCCGGGCTGCACGGTGAGGACCTCCGTCACGCACGCCTGCGTCGCCTCGTCCATGGCGGCCTGGATGCGGGCCAGTCCGTCCAGGACGCGGATGGCCGGGCCCTCGGCCGCGGCGGGGCTCTGGTGCCGGCCGCCCAGACCGGAGTACCACTCGAAGGCGGCGACCGCCGAGCCCACCCGGCGCTGGCTCGCGCTGACCTCGTCGTACATGCCACGCAGCAGCCGCGTCATGACCTCCTGCGGGGAGGTCGGGACCAGCCAGTCCATGTCGTCGGGGTCGGGGTGCAGCAGGGCGAGGTCGAGCAGGCAGGGCACCGGGTCGGCGTCGCCGCGGGGCACGCGGCCGCGCCGTACGGCCCGGGAGTACACACGGTCCCCGGCCTCGCACAGTCGGTCCGCCCCATGCGGATGCCCGTCCGTCGCGTGCCCGGCCATCGCCAGTCCCACCCCCGCATCCCGCCGCTTTCCGCAGCGCAACTATGCGCGGCCGGGACCGGGTCCGCAACACACCGCCTACTTCAGGCCGATCTCCGCGCAGTCCGCCTTGTACGCGGCGGTGCAGATGTCGGAGACCTTGTGGATGCCGTCGGCGACGACGGTCTCCGCGATGTTCTTCTTGGTCAGGGCGACGACGGTGACCAGCTGCGCGGGGATGTTCTTGTGCGTGGGGCTGTCGACCTTGTCCTCCACCAGCGCGTCGAACTGGATGTCCTTGCCCTGCACCCGGGCCACGGCCATCTCGGCGGCGTCCTCCGCCTCCTGCGGGTAGGACTTGTAGACGCTCATGTACTGCTCGCCGGAGACGATCCGCTGGACCGCCGCGAGGTCGGCGTCCTGGCCGGTGACGGGCGGCAGGTCGGTGACGCCCGCGGCCTTGAGTGCCTCGATGACGCCGCCCGCCATGCCGTCGTTGGCGGAGTAGACGCCGTCGATGTTCCCGACGCCGAGGGTGCGGATCGCCTCGGCCATGTTGGCCTCGGCGTTCTCCGGCTTCCAGTCCTTGGTGTCGTACTGGGCGCCGACGCGTACGTTGCCGGCCAGTTCGGTCAGCGCGCCGGCCTTGAACTGGCGGGCGTTGGGGTCGGTCGGCGCGCCGTTCATCATCACGATGGTGCCGGCGGCGGAGTCGCTGCCGAGCCCTTCGAGCAGGGAGCGGCCCTGGACCTCGCCGACGAGTTCGTTGTCGAAGGAGATGTAGGCGTCGATCGGGCCCTCGGCCAGCCGGTCGTAGGCGATGACGGGGATGCCGGCGTCCTTCGCCGCCTTCACGCTGTCCGCGATGGTGTGCGCGTCGACCGCGTCCAGCACGATGACGTCGACCCGGTCGTCGACCATCCGCTGCATCTGCTGGGCCTGCCGGTCCGCGCTGGACTCGGCGTTGGCGTACTCGACGGTGCCGCGGCCGCCGGTGAGGGATTCGACCTTCTTCTTGAAGATGGGGTGGTCGAACTGCTCGTAGCGGGTGTTGGCCTTCTCCGGGAGCAGCAGGCCGACCGTGACGTCGTCGCCCTTGGTCGGGCTCGCGTCGCTGCTGCTGCCCGATACCTCCAGCGCGCCGCAGGCCGTCAGCGAAACGGCCATCGCGGACGCTGCCACGGTGAGGGCGACACGACGGGTACGGCGCATGCAGGAGATCACTTCTGGTGCCTTCCGGACGCGGTCGCCGCTTTGCGACCCAGGTGACTGAAAAGACAACGCTCCGGGGCACCCAAGCGTCAAGGAGTACTACGCAACGAGATGGCAACACCACTCATTGCCATCGTTGTAAAGACCTCACAGGGGTCTCTCCCGTCTCTCTTCACGATCTCTCCACCGATTGTTCGGACCGATCCGTCCAAGATCCGTACAACCAAGTCATGTCCTCACGGGTCTGATCAGCGAGGCCGCCACCGGCCTCCGCTGTATTCGATCAGAGGACCGAATGAACTCAGCCAGACGCACGACCACGGCCGTCGCCTCGACCGCCGTCGTGCTCGCCACCGCGGGCGGCCTGCTGACCGTGGTCGCGGCCCCCGCCTCCGCAGCAGCGAGCTGCGCCTCCCCCACCTTCAAGCGGGAGTTCTTCGCGAACACCACCTTCTCCGGCAAGGCGAAGAAGACCGACTGCGACTCGGTGATCGACCAGAACTGGGGCACCGGCTCCCCGGCCTCCGGACTCCCCGCCAACAACTTCGGCGTCCGCTGGACCGTCACCCGCGACTTCGGCTCCGGCGGCCCCTTCACCTTCACCGCCGCCACCCAGGACGGCATCCGCGTCTACCTCGACGGCACCCGCGAGATCAACGTCTGGAAGAACGTCTCCTCCACCCAGAAGAAGACCGCGAACGTCACCGTCCCCAAGGGCAAGCACACCCTGCGGATCGACTTCGTCAACTGGACCGGCAAGGCGAACGTCAAGTTCTCCTACGCGCCCCGCACGTCCGCCACCGTCGACAAGGTCAAGCCGCTCACCCCCACGGGGACATCGGTCACGTACGACAAGTCCACCGGCAAGACCAAGGTCGCCTGGTCGAAGAACAAGGAGATGGACCTCGCCGGCTACCGCGTCTTCCGCCGCCTGAAGGGCGCCTCCTACCCCGCCAAGCCGCTGGCCACCACCACCTCGACGTCGTACACCGACACCACCGCGCCGAAGACCGGCGCCGTCTACTACTACGAGGTCCGCGCCTACGACAAGGCGGGCAACGAGTCGGCGGGCACCGCCGACCTTCCCGTCACCACCGTCGACAGGACGCCCCCGGCCGCGCCGTTCGTCGAGATGGACGCCTGCCCGGCCGACCAGCCCTACGCGGGACCCGAACTGGTCACCACCGCGGCCAACGCCGCCGACATCACCCTGTACGAGCTGCAGCGTCAGAACCCGGCCACCGGCGCCTGGACGACCGTCGCGACCGCAGCCAAGGGCGCCTTCTGCGACACCGGCACACCCGCCGACGGCGCCAAGGTCACCTACCGGGGACGGGCCCGCGACGCCGCCGGCAACTGGTCCGCCTGGTCGGCCGCCGCCACGTTCACCACCGCCGACCTGACCCCGCCGCCGGCCGTCTCCGACGTCCGCGTCGACTACCGCGCGGGCGTGCCGCACCTGGTCTGGTCGCCCGTCGACGGCGCCACCGCCTACCAGGTCCTCCAGTACGACCCGGCGACCGGCGAGTACACCGACGCGCTGCCCGGCTCCGGCACCACCGCGGACACCGACGTCGTACCCCGCCAGCTCCTCGCGGCCACCGGCTCCTACCGGTACGCGGTGCGCGCCGTGGACGCCAAGGGCAACGCCGCCGCGCCCACCGAGACCACCGTGGACCTCGCCGGCCGCCCGGAGGCCATCCCCGCCTTCCGCACCACCGCCTCCCGGTTCGGCGAGGGCGTGATGGTCGAGTGGAGCAGCGCCGACCCGTGGGCCTACGACGGCGACGGCCCGCTCCTCACCTACCACCTCCTGCGCACCGACACCGCGACCGGCGAGACCACCACCGTCGACCTGTGCAAGCCGAACAACGCGATCGACCTGCCGCTGGAGGCTCCGGAGACGTACTGGACCTGGGCGGATTCCGACGCCCCCTCGTACGCCGGGCGCAAGCAGATCAACGGCGTCTGCTGGGACGTCACGGGCGCGTCCGAGACCACCTACGAGTACCGGGTGGTGACCACCGACTCCCAGGGCCACGACTCGCGGCCCGGTCCGGCCGCCACCGCCACCACCCCGGACACCGAGCGCCCCGCCCCGGTGGAGAACCTGACCGCCGAGGTGATCCCGTTCGGCGTCCACCTCACCTGGACCCCGCCCGCCGACGACGACGTGCAGAAGTACCTCGTCTGGCAGGGCGTCACCGACCCGGAGACCGGCGAGACGGTCTGGGAGGAGAACTGCTGGACCGGCTCCTCCCTCGCCGACACCGAGATCTACTGCCCGACGGTCCCCGACGGCGCCGCCCACACCTACCGGGTGGCCGCCTCGGACGGCTCGGGACTGATCGACACCTACGCGGGCCCCGAGGCGTACCACACGGCGGACATCACGGTCACCCTGCCCGACACCCGGCCGCCCGGCTGGACCGGCACGGGCGTCCGTGAGGGCCAGTACCCGAGCCTGTACGTGAACTGCACGGACACAGCGAGCCTCGGCGACTGCGCCCGGTTCGCCGGGTACCGCGTGGAGCGCTGGGACCCGGCCGCGGCCTCCTGGACCGTCCTCACCGAGGGCGTGCCGGGCGACGCGATCCGCTACCTGGACGACACCGTGGCCGAGGACCGCCTGGGCCTGTACTACTACCGGGTCGTCCGCACCGACGCCTCGGGCGCCGACGTCTCCGTCACGGAGACGGCGTACGGCATCTGGGACGACTGGCTCTGAGCGCCCCGGCGCACCCGAAGCACCCGAAGGGGCCCGGAGGTTCGAGTGAACCTCCGGGCCCCTTCGTCACGCACACGGGTCAGTCCGCCGGCCGGCCCTTCGGCCGCCACACCACCAGGGCGCTGGTCTGCTGTACCTCCTGGTACGGGACCAGGTCCCGGCGGTAGGAGGCGTGGACCGCCGCCTCGCGCTGGCGCATCGCCGCCGCCGCGCCGTCCAGGGCCGCCTCCATCTCGGCGATCCGGGACTGGAGCGCCGCGACCTGGTTCTCCAGTTCGATGATGCGCTTGATGCCGGCCAGGTTGATGCCCTCGTCCTGCGACAACTGCTGCACCGTGCGGAGCAGTTCGATGTCCCGGGCCGAGTAGCGGCGCCCCCGGCCGGCGGTGCGGTCGGGGGAGACCAGGCCCAGACGGTCGTACTGACGCAGGGTCTGCGGGTGCAGGCCGGACAGCTGGGCCGCCACCGAGATGACGTAGACCGGGGTGTCCTCGGTCAGTTCATACGGATTGCGTCGACGCCCGTCCATCCTCGTCAAGCTCCCTTCGCGGCCTGGAACAGCTCCGCCCGCGGGTCCTCCCCCGCGGTCGCCTCGCGATACGCCTCCAGCGCTTCACGAGCCTTCCCCGTCAGATCCTTCGGAACACTCACCTCGACGGTGACCAACAGGTCCCCGCGGGTGCCGTCCTTGCGGACCGCGCCCTTGCCCCGGGCGCGCATGGTCCGCCCGTTGGGCGTCCCGGCCGGCAGCTTGAGCGTGACGGGCGGACCGCCCAGCGTGGGGACCCGTACCTCGCCGCCGAGCGCCGCCTCCACGTACGTCACCGGGACGGTGACCGTGAGGTTGTCGTCCTTGCGGCCGAAGACCGGGTGGTCGCTGACGTGCACCACCACGTACAGGTCGCCCGCCGGACCGCCCCGCTCACCCGGCGTGCCCTTGCCGCGCAGCCGGATGCGCTGCCCGTCCGAGACCCCCGCGGGGATACGGACCTGCATGGTCCGCGACGACTTGGCGCGTCCGGAGCCCTTGCAGACGTCGCAGGGGTCCTCGGCGATCAGGCCGCGGCCCTTGCAGTCCGGGCAGGGGTCCGTCAGCGAGAAACCGCCGCCGGAGCCCCGGGTCACCTGGCCGGTGCCGACGCAGGTCGGGCAGACCCGCGGCGTGCCGTTCTTGTCGCCGGTGCCCGAACACGCCTTGCAGGGCGCCTGCGAGGACATCCGGAGCGGGACCGTCGCGCCCTCGATGGCCTCCGTGAAGCTCAGGGTGACCTCGGACTCGATGTCCTGGCCGCGCCTGGGCTGGGTCCGCGTACCGGTACCGGCACCGCGGTTGAACAGGCCCCCGAAGACGTCACCGATCCCGCCGCCGAAGCCGCCGGCACCCTGACCGCCGCCCTGCGCGCCGCCTCCGAAGAGGTCACCCAGGTCGAAGTTGAAGGTGCCGCCGCCCGCGCCCGGCCCCGGGCGGAACCCGCCGTTGCCGAAGAGCGCGCGCGCCTCGTCGTACTCCTTGCGCTTCTTGGGGTCGCCGAGGACGTCGTTCGCCTCGGAGATCTCCTTGAAACGTTCCTCCGCCTTGGCGTTGCCCTTGTTGGCGTCCGGGTGGTTCTCGCGGGCGAGCTTCCGGTACGCCTTCTTGATCTCGGCGTCGGTGGCGTCCTTGGGGACGCCGAGGACCTTGTAGTAGTCCTTCTCGATGAAGTCCTTGGTGCTCATCCCCGACGTCCCTCCTCTCTCGTCGTTCGCCTCGGCGGCTGCTCCGTCGAGGCGTCAGCCCTCGTCAGGGCCACCGCTCTCCTTGTCGTCGGCCGTCTCCGCCTTCGCCTCGGTGCTCTCCTCGGCCGGCGGAACCGTCTGCGCGCCGGGCTGCGGCTCGGCCACGGCCACCCGCGCGGGGCGGATGGTGCGCTCACCGATGCGGTACCCGGGCTGCAGGATCGCCACGCAGGTCGTCTCGGTGACGTCCGGCGCGTAGGAGTGCATCAGGGCCTCGTGGATCGTCGGGTCGAAGGGCTCGCCCTCCTTGCCGAACTGCTGGAGGCCCAGCTTGGCCACGACGTTCTCGGTGGACTCCCCGACGGACTTGAAGCCGCCGACGAGTTCGCCGTGTTCGCGGGCGCGGCCGATGTCGTCGAGGACCGGGAGCAGCTCGGTCAGGAGGTTCGCGACGGCGACCTCCTTCACGGCGACCCGGTCCCGCTCGACCCGGCGACGGTAGTTCTGGTACTCGGCCTGGAGCCGCTGGAGGTCCGCCGTGCGCTCGTTGAGCGCGGTGCGCACCTGGTCCAGCTGGGCCACCAGACCCGCGTCCTGGCTCGCGTCCCCGGCCGGGGCCGCCCCCGCCTCCGAAGAGGCGGGAGCGGCCTTCGGCTCGGCGTCTTCGGGGGTGGCGCCGGAGGGGACGTCGGGCTTCTCGTCAAAACCCGGGGTCTCCTCCGTCACGCGGCACCGTCCTTGCGCTCGTCGTCGACGATCTCGGCGTCGACGACATCGTCGTCGGCCTTGCCCGAGCCGGCGCCGGCACCGGCGCCCGGAGCCTCGCCGCCGGCGGCCTGCGCGCCCTGGGCGTCGGCGTACATCGCCTGGCCCAGCTTCTGCGAGACGGCGGCGACCTTCTCGGTGGCGGTGCGGATCTCGGCTGTGTCCTCGCCCTTGAGCTTCTCCTTCAGCTCGGTGAGCGACTCCTCGACCTCGGTCTTGACCTCGCCGGGGACCTTGTCCTCGTTGTCCTTGAGGAACTTCTCCGTCTGGTAGACGAGCTGCTCGCCCTGGTTGCGGGTCTCGGCGGCCTCGCGGCGGGCGTGGTCCTCCTCCGCGTACTTCTCGGCCTCTTCGCGCATCCGGTTGACCTCGTCCTTCGGCAGCGAGGAGCCACCGGTGACGGTCATCTTCTGCTCCTTGCCCGTGCCCAGGTCCTTCGCGGTCACGTGCATGATGCCGTTGGCGTCGATGTCGAAGGCGACCTCGACCTGCGGGACACCGCGCGGGGCCGGCGGCAGACCGGTCAGCTCGAACATCCCGAGCTTCTTGTTGTACGCCGCGATCTCGCGCTCGCCCTGGTAGACCTGGATCTGCACGGAGGGCTGGTTGTCCTCGGCGGTGGTGAAGATCTCCGAACGCTTCGTCGGGATCGTCGTGTTCCGCTCGATGAGCTTGGTCATGATGCCGCCCTTGGTCTCGATACCGAGGGACAGCGGGGTGACGTCGAGGAGCAGGACGTCCTTGACCTCGCCCTTGAGGACACCGGCCTGAAGCGCGGCGCCGATGGCGACGACCTCGTCCGGGTTGACGCCCTTGTTGGCGTCCTTGCCGCCGGTCAGCTCGCGCACCAGCTCGGCGACGGCCGGCATACGGGTGGAGCCACCGACGAGGACGACGTGGTCGATCTCGGAGAGCGCGATGCCCGCGTCCTTGATGACATTGTGGAACGGCGTCTTGCAGCGCTCAAGGAGGTCCGCGGTGAGCTGCTGGAACTGGGCGCGGCTGAGCTTCTCGTCCAGGTGCAGCGGGCCCTCGGCGGAGGCCGTGATGTAGGGCAGGTTGATCGAGGTCTCGGAGGACGAGGACAGCTCGATCTTCGCCTTCTCGGCGGCCTCGCGCAGGCGCTGGAGCGCCATCTTGTCCTTGCTCAGGTCCACGCCGTGACCGGACTGGAACTGCTTGACCAGGTAGTCGACGACGCGCTGGTCCCAGTCGTCACCACCGAGGTGGTTGTCACCGTTGGTGGCCTTCACCTCGACGACGCCGTCGCCGATCTCCAGGAGGGACACGTCGAAGGTGCCGCCACCGAGGTCGAAGACGAGGATCGTCTGGTCGTCCTTGTCGAGGCCGTACGCCAGGGCGGCGGCGGTCGGCTCGTTGACGATGCGCAGGACGTTGAGACCGGCGATCTCGCCGGCTTCCTTCGTCGCCTGCCGCTCCGAGTCGTTGAAGTACGCCGGGACGGTGATGACCGCGTCGGTCACCTTCTCGCCCAGGTACGCCTCGGCGTCCCGCTTCAGCTTCTGCAGCACGAAGGCGCTGATCTGCTGCGGGTTGAAGGGCTTGCCGTCGAGTTCGATCTTCCAGTCGGTGCCCATGTGGCGCTTGACCGACCGGATGGTCCTGTCGACGTTCGTGACCGCCTGGCGCTTGGCCACCTCGCCGACGAGCACCTCGCCGTTCTTGGCGAAGGCGACGACGGACGGCGTGGTCCTGGCGCCCTCTGCGTTGGTGATGACGGTGGGCTCGCCGCCTTCAAGAACGCTGACGACGGAGTTAGTCGTGCCCAGGTCGATGCCGACCGCACGTGCCATGGTGATTTCCTCCAGCTGACTTGAGTGGAACAGGCTCAAGTGTGCACGACGGCGTCCGCTGGGTCAACAGACCTGAGTCATGCAGACTCAACTCTTATCCGTTCCTTACGCGCAATACCTCGCTGACCTGCGAGGATACGAGGCTCAGCGCTCGCGGGACGGGGAAATCCGTCACCCGCGGGGGTGCCGACAACGGCTCGAAGCGGCGCGGGCGCCGCCGCGGCACGGACACCGCGCGATGCCCGCCGACGGCGTCGGGACGCGTACGGCCGTCCCACCCGCACCAGCCCGAGCACTCCGACGATCGCCACGCCGGCCACCCACAGCACGGCGTTCCCGCCGAGCCGGCCGGTGTGGACGAGTACCCCGACCAGCACCGACCCGAACGTCCCCACGGCCGGGAGCAGCGCCGCGCCCCGCGCGGTCAGCCCGAGCCGCCGCAGCCGGTGGGCGAGGTGGTCGGTGGCGGGGCGCAGCGGGTGCCGTCCCGCCAGCCGCCGCGACAGCAGGACGAGAGCCACGTCGGCGACGGCCGGCGCGGCGAGCGCGAAGAGCACCGCCGCCGTACTCCCGACCCCGTGCCCGGCCTCGTGCCCGGCCCCGTGTCCGGCCCCGTGTCCGGCTCGGGTGAACACGGCCGCCGCGGCCAGCACGAACCCGGCGGACAGCGCGCCGGACGCGCCGAGCCCGGTCCGCGCGGGCGCCCAGTTGTGCGGCAGGAACCCGGCGAGCGCGGCGGCCAGCGCGCACAGCAGGACGGCGAGGCCGTCCAGCAGTTCGGCCCCGGCGCACACCGCGAGCCCGAAGGCGGTGACGACACCCACCGCGCCGGCCAGCCCGTCGGCGTGGTCGAGTCCCTGGAAGGCGAGGGCGACGAGCACGATCCAGGCCACCGCCAGCGCCCCGGCGGCCGGTCCCGTCTCCTCGTACGGCACGACGCAGGCCGCCGCCACGGCCGTACCGGCGGCCTGCCAGCGGCGCCGCAGCCGCCACACGTCGGCGGCGAGGCCCAGCAGGGCGACCCCGGCACCGGCGGCGAGCAGGGCGCCGACCGCCGGGCCGAGGGGGACGACGCCGGTCCACTCCCCGGCTCCGGCGACGAGTCCCGTGGCGGCCACGACGGCGATGCCGCCGGACAGCGGCAGCGGGCGGCGCCGTCGGCACCGGCGCCGACGGCGTTCGACGGCACCGAGACGCAGGGCGGGGGCCCTCAGCAGCGGCGCGAGCAGGGCGGCGAGGAGGAAGGAGGCGGTGGCGGCGGCGATCCCGTAGAGCACGGGGTCAAGCTAAGCCGAATATCACGATTTGCGATGAATGGTGAGGTCGAGGCGGCGTGGCGCCGTCCTCCCGGCCGCCCATGGAACGCGGCCGTCCGGTCAGGGTCGCCTCAGCGACACAGATCACCGCACGTCCGACTACAGTGCGACGGGGTATCGGGGTAGTCTCGTACGGACTGCATAAGCTACCGCTCAGTAACACCCTCGCTTCACGTCAACTCAGTACCACTCGCCCCCGCGAAACCCCTCGCAGGCCCGAGGAGCCCCCATGCAACTCGCCGCGATCATCGTGTCGCTGGTCCTGATCGTGGTCGGCGCGGCCCTTTTCGTCCGCGCCCTCCTGCAGATCGTCAACTACATGCGGCTGGGCCAGCCGGTACCGGCCGGCACGCGGACCGACCAGCCCGCGCAGCGCACCATGACCGTGGTCAGGGAGTTCCTCGGCCACACCCGGATGAACCGCTGGGGCGTCGTGGGTGTCGCGCACTGGTTCGTCGCGGTCGGCTTCTTCTCCCTGCTGCTGACGATCGTCAACGCCATCGGCCAGCTCTTCCAGGCCGACTGGCTGCTGCCGGTCATCGGCGACTGGGCGCCGTACAACGTCTTCGTCGAGTTCATCGGCACCATGACGGTCCTCGGCATCCTCGCCCTGATCGTCATCCGGCAGCTGTCCCACCCGCGCAAGCCGGGCCGCAAGTCCCGCTTCGCGGGCTCCAACTTCGGCCAGGCGTACTTCGTCGAGGCCGTCATCCTCATCGTCGGCGTCTGCATCTTCATGCTGCACGCGCTGGAGGGCGCCCAGCACCATGTGGACGGCTACGAGGCGTCGTTCTTCATCTCGTACCCCGTGGTCTCCGCACTGTCGGATCTGGACCTCGCGACGCTCCAGAACCTCACGTACTTCTTCGCCGGCCTGAAGATCGCCACGTCCTTCATCTGGATGATCACGGTCGCGCTGAAGACCGACATGGGTGTGGCCTGGCACCGCTTCCTGGCGTTCCCGAACATCTGGTTCAAGCGCAACGCGGACGGCGCCACCTCCCTCGGCGCCCTGCTCCCGATGACCTCCGCCGGCAAGCCGATCGACTTCACCGACCCCGGTGACGACGACGTCTTCGGCGTCTCGCAGGTCGAGCACTTCAACTGGAAGGGCCTGCTGGACTTCTCCACCTGCACGGAGTGCGGCCGCTGCCAGTCGCAGTGCCCGGCGTGGAACACGGGCAAGCCGCTCTCCCCGAAGCTCCTGATCATGTCGCTCCGCGACCACGCCCACGCGAAGGCGCCGTACCTGCTGGCGGGCGGCGGCAAGTCGATGGAGGGCGAGGAGAAGGCGTCGGCCGAGGCCCTGAAGGACGTACCGGCAGCGGCGCTGGCGGAGGCGGAGCGGCCTCTTGTGGGGTCGCTGGAGGAGAACGGCGTCATCGACCCGGACGTCCTGTGGTCCTGCACCACCTGCGGCGCCTGCGTCGAGCAGTGCCCGGTGGACATCGAGCACGTCGACCACATCGTGGACATGCGCCGCTACCAAGTGATGATCGAGTCGTCCTTCCCGTCCGAGGCGGGCACGATGCTCAAGAACCTGGAGAAGAAGGGCAACCCCTGGGGCCTGGCGAAGAAGCAGCGCCTGGAGTGGACCAAGGAGGTCGACTTCGAGGTCCCGGTCGTCGGCAAGGACATCGAGGACCTCACCGAGGTCGAGTACCTGTACTGGGTCGGCTGCGCGGGCGCGCTGGAGGACCGCGCGAAGAAGACGACGAAGGCCTTCGCCGAACTCCTGCACATGGCGGGCGTGAAGTTCGCGATCATGGGCGGCGACGAGAAGTGCACGGGTGACTCGGCGCGGCGGCTCGGCAACGAGCCCCTGTTCCAGGAGCTCGGCATGGAGAACGTCATGTCCCTCAACGCCGCCTTCGGCGAGGAGATGGACGACGAGGGCAAGGTGACCGCCGAGTCCGCGAAGCCGAAGTCGTCCAAGAAGATCGTCGCGACCTGCCCGCACTGCCTGAACACCCTGGGCAACGAGTACCCGCAGCTCGGCGGCGACTACGAGGTCATCCACCACACGCAGCTGCTCCAGCACCTGGTGGACGAGGGCAAGCTGGTCCCGGTGACGCCGGTCGAGGGCATCATCACGTACCACGACCCGTGCTACCTGGGCCGCCACAACAAGATCTACACGCCCCCGCGCGAGATCATCGCCGCCGTCCCCGGCGTCCGCAACGAGGAGATGCACCGCCACAAGGAGCGCGGCTTCTGCTGCGGCGCCGGCGGTGCGCGGATGTGGATGGAGGAGCGGATCGGCAAGCGCATCAACAACGAGCGCGTGGACGAGGCGCTGTCCGTCAACCCGGACATCGTCTCGACGGCCTGCCCGTTCTGCCTGGTCATGCTGACCGACTCGGTCAACGGCAAGAAGAACGACGGCAAGGCCAAGGAGTCGATCCAGGTGGTCGACGTCGCCCAGCTGCTCCTGGACTCGGTGCGGACGCCGGTGGACCCGGCGGGCGAGTCGGAGCCGGAGGGGGCTCCGGAGCCGGTGAAGTGACGTTCTGAGCGGCGTGGCGGCGCCCCGGGGCACGGTCACCAGTTGGAGCTGATGACATGACCGACCTTATCCGCCCGCCCCGTCTCCTCCCCTGGTCCCACGGGGAAGGCAAACCCTGTTACCTCCTCACCGACGACGACCGCGGCCCCGTCTCCCGTATC
>NZ_JAVRHI010000046.1:0-76538 GCF_034105845.1 Streptomyces sp. CRN 30
CCTTGACGACGCGCGAGGCGGCGATCATCTCCATCGCCTTGGTGATCTTCTTGGTCGCGGTGACGGATCGGATGCGACGCTTGTAGACCCGGAGCTGGGCTCCCATGAGTCAGGTCCCTTCCTTACGTCACTTGGCGGCGGACGGGGCGTCCTCGCCGAGCAGCTTGCCGTCCGACGTCTCGAACTGCTTCTTGAACTCCGCGATGGCGTCGGCGACGGCGGTCAGGGTGTCGTCGGACATCTTGCCGCCCTCCTTGATGGAGGTCATCAGGCCCTGCTCCTTGCGGTGCAGGTAGTCCAGGAGCTCCGTCTCGAAGCGGCGGACGTCACCGACCGGCACGTCGTCCATCTTGCCGGTGGTGCCGGCCCAGACGGAGACGACCTGGTCCTCGGTGGCCATCGGCTGGTACTGCGGCTGCTTCAGCAGCTCGACCAGGCGCTGACCGCGCTCCAGCTGCGCCTTGGACGCGGCGTCCAGGTCGGAACCGAAGGCGGCGAACGCCTCCAGCTCGCGGTACTGGGCGAGGTCCAGGCGGAGACGGCCGGAGACCTGCTTCATCGCCTTGTGCTGCGCGGAACCACCGACTCGGGAGACGGAGATACCGACGTTCAGCGCGGGGCGCTGACCGGCGTTGAAGAGGTCCGACTCCAGGAAGCACTGGCCGTCGGTGATGGAGATGACGTTGGTCGGGATGAACGCCGAGACGTCGTTGGCCTTGGTCTCGACGATCGGCAGACCGGTCATCGAGCCGGCGCCCATGTCGTCGGAGAGCTTGGCGCAGCGCTCCAGCAGACGGGAGTGCAGGTAGAAGACGTCACCCGGGTAGGCCTCGCGCCCCGGCGGGCGGCGCAGCAGCAGGGAGACGGCGCGGTAGGCGTCGGCCTGCTTCGACAGGTCGTCGAAGATGATCAGGACGTGCTTGCCCTCGTACATCCACTGCTGGCCGATGGCCGAGCCGGTGTACGGCGCGAGGTACTTGAAGCCGGCCGGGTCGGAGGCCGGGGCGGCGACGATGGTCGTGTACTCCAGCGCGCCGGCCTCTTCCAGGGCGCCCCGCACGGAGGCGATGGTCGAGCCCTTCTGGCCGATGGCGACGTAGACGCAGCGGACCTGCTTCTTCGGGTCGCCCGAGCGCCAGTTGTCGCGCTGGTTGATGATCGTGTCGACGGCCAGCGCGGTCTTGCCGGTCTGGCGGTCGCCGATGATCAGCTGGCGCTGGCCGCGGCCGACCGGGGTCATCGCGTCGACGGCCTTGTAGCCGGTCTCCATCGGCTCGTGCACCGACTTGCGCTGCATGACCGTGGGGGCCTGCAGCTCAAGGGCGCGGCGGCCGGTGGTCTCGATCTCGCCGAGGCCGTCGATCGGGTTGCCGAGGGGGTCGACGACGCGGCCGAGGTAGCCCTCGCCGACCGCGACGGAGAGGACCTCACCGGTACGGCTGACCGGCTGACCCTCCTCGATGCCGCTGAACTCACCGAGGACGATGGCACCGATCTCGCGCTCTTCGAGGTTGAGCGCGAGGCCGAGGGTGCCGTCCTCGAACTTCAGCAGTTCGTTGGCCATGGCCGAGGGAAGACCCTCGACCCTCGCGATGCCGTCGCCGGCAAGGGTGACCGTACCGACCTCCTCGCGCGAGGCCGCGTCCGGCTTGTACGACTGGACGAAGGTCTCCAGTGCGTCCCGGATCTCCTCCGGCCGGATCGTGAGCTCCGCCATCTGGGTTCCCTGCTCTCCTTGTTGGGCCCGAAGTTTCACTTTGGGGGGATGTCTCGAAATCCCGGACTCCCCCCTGAACGAGGTGAATCCTCTGCACGGCCCAACCGGGCCGTAGGTACACGTACGTACTGCTATGAAGTTTGGCGCTAGCCCGCGAGCCGACGGCCGGCCTCGGCGAGGCGGTCGGCGATCGAGCCGTTGATGACCTCGTCGCCGACCTGCACCTGGATACCGCCGAGGACCTCGGGGTCCACGTCCAGGTTGAGGTGCATCTGGCGGCCGTAGAGCTTCGCGAGGGCGGCGCCCAGGCGCTGCTTCTGCGGGTCGCTCAGCGGGACCGCCGAGGTGACGACGGCCACCATGCGGTCGCGGCGCTCGGCGGCGAGCTTGGACAGGGACTCGAGTCCCGACTCCAGGCTACGTCCCCGGGGCGCGGTCACAAGGCGGGTCACCAGACGCTCGGTGCCCGGCATGGCCCGGCCGCCGAGCAGGCTGCGCAGCAGCTCGCCCTTGGCCGCGGTGGTGGCCTTGCGGTCGGTCAGCGCGGCCCGCAGCTCGGTGTTGGAGGAGACGATCCGGGCGAACCGGAACAGCTCGTCCTCGACGTCGTCGAGCGATCCGCGCCGCTGGGCGGCGGTGAGGTCGGCGGTGTCCGCCAGCTCCTCCAGCGCGTCCACCAGGTCGCGGGGCTGCGACCAGCGGGAGCGCACCATCCCGGAGACCAGGTCGGCGGCGGTGCCGCTGACCTGGGCGCCGATGAGGCGCTGCACCAGCTGGGCCTTGGCCTCGCCGGTCTGCGCCGGGTCGGTGAGGACCCGGCGCAGGCCGACCTCGCGGTCGAGCAGCGCGGTGACGGCGGCCAGCTCGTCGGCGAGCGAGCCGGCGTTCACGGACGTGGAGTCCGTCAGCGCGTCGAGACGCTCACGTGCGGCGGCAAGGGCCTCACGGCTCGCTCCGTTCATCGGGCAGCCTCGGCCTTCGTCGCCTTGTCGTCCAGCTCGTCGAGGAACCGGTCGATGACGCGGCTCTGGCGGGCGTGGTCCTCCAGGGACTCGCCGACCAGCTTGCCGGCCAGCTCCGTGGCGATCGTGCCGACGTCCTGGCGCAGCGCGGACGCGGCGGCCTTGCGGTCGGCCTCGATCTGGGCGTGGCCGGCGGCGATGATCTCCTCACGCTGCCGCTGGCCTTCCGCGCGCATCTCGGCGATGAGCGTGGCGCCCTGCTCCTGCGCCTCCTGGCGCAGACGCGCGGCCTCGTGCCGGGCCTCGGCGAGCTGAGCCTTGTACTGCTCAAGGACGCTCTGGGCCTCGGTCTGCGCGGCCTCGGCCTTCTCGATACCGCCCTCGATGGCCTCGCGACGCTCATCCAGAACCTTGTTGATGTTCGGGAGCAGCTTCTTGGCGAGGAAGCCGAAGACGATGACGAAAGCGATGAGGCCGATGACAACTTCCGGCCACGGCGGGATGAGGGGGTTCTCCTTCTCACCCTCAGCCGCCAGAAGTACCAGGGCGGATGTCACATCAGTGCCTTTCGTCGAAAGGGTCGGTCGTCAGGCCGTCTTAGTAGACGAACGGCATGACGAGGCCGATGAGGGCGAGCGCCTCACAGAAGGCGAAGCCCAGGATCTGGTTGGCGCGGATCAGACCGGCCGCCTCGGGCTGGCGGGCGAGGGCCTGGGTACCGTTGCCGAAGATGATGCCGACGCCGACGCCGGGGCCGATGGCGGCCAGGCCGTAACCAACGGAGCTGAGCGAACCTTCGACAGCGGCAAGGGTGTTGGACATGCCAGTTCTTCCTTCTCTTTACGGACCGGTGGGGGTTGGCCACCGGACGGCTGGGGATTGCGAGGCGGGGTCACTCAGTGGTGCTCGGCGAGCGCGCCCTGGATGTAGGTGCAGGTCAGCAGCACGAACACGTACGCCTGCACGGCCTGGATGAAGAGCTCGAACGCCGTCATGACGAGCGTCATCACGAAGGACACGCCGGCGTAGGCGATGCCGACACCGTTGAGCAGGTACCAGCTGGCGATCGTGAAGAGCAGCAGCAGCGTGTGACCCGCGAACATGTTGGCGAAGAGCCGGACGGCGTGGGTGAAGGGGCGGACGATGAGGTTCGAGAAGAACTCGATCGTCATGGCCAGCGGCAGCACCGCGCCGAGCGACTTGTCGTAGCCCGTGACGTTCTTGAAGAAGCCGACGAACCCGTGGCGCTTGAAGGTCAGCGAGACCCACAGGACGTAGACGATCAGGGCCAGCCCGGCGGGGTAGGCGATGATCGACGTCACCGGGAACTGGGCGACCGGGATGATCGACCACAGGTTCATCATCCAGATGAAGAAGAAGAGGGAGACGATCAGCGGGACGTACTTCTCGCCCTCGCGCTTTCCGAGCGTCTCGTAGACCACACCGCGGCGGATGAAGTCGTAGCCGGCCTCGCCGACCATCTGCAGCTTGCCGGGAACGACCTTCGGACGGGCGAAGGCGGCCCAGAAGAAGCCCACGATGATGATCGAGCCGAGGAGCGCGAGCAGCATCGGCTTGTTGAAGTAGAAGCCGTTGCCGTCCGCGTTCCCGGCGAGCGGCTCGAAGAGGAACGAGTGCAGGCCGGGGGCCGGGAAGCCACAGCCGTCGAAGATGTGGCAGTCGGTCTCGAAGGCGAGCACCTGCGTCGGATCAGCACTCACCGCGGGCTCCTTCAGCGTGGCGCATAGGTACGGCAACCTCGTTGTGTCGGCGCGGCGCGGAGCCGCGGTTCGGCACGGGACTGGTGTTACGGATGTGGGGGCGGCTGTGGGGCATCTCGCCTCGCGAATGAACAGGCGTCAGCTGGGATGCCCGCGCCCGCGATGCCGCAGTTGGCACCGGACGATAGCAGGATCTCCCTGGCGCCTTTATCCCGGCCCTACCCCTCACGACGAGTGGCCCGTCTTCTCGGGCTTGTCGTCCGACTTGTCGGGCTCGACGTAGAGGATCTTGGCCTTCATGTGGGCGCGCGTCTGCGCGGCGATCCACACGAGGGTTCCGACGACCAGGGTGATCGCGAAGGACCGCGGGTTGAACAGCGTCGTGTTCTTGAACGCGGCGAGGAAGATGAACAACAGCAGGATCTGTGCCGCGTAGAGCATCAGGCCCATCGCCTGGAAAAGGTGCGGAAGCGATTTGGCGGTGCGCTGCAGGACATACAGACCCAGACCCATGAACAGCATCACGACCACCGTCGCGACGACGGCCCCGATCGCCCCCTTGCCACCGGCGACCACACCACTGACGACGGCTGCGATCGCGCCGACGGCAGCTGTGGGCACAGCGGCCTGGAGAAGGATCCGGACGTCATTGGACGGCATGGCGGCAACTCCGCTTTTTCACAGGGGGCAGGTGTCGTCATGGACGAGCGTAGTCCCGGGCTGAGTGGGGTCCTCACGCCAAGGAACCGTCGCACTGCGGTCCTTCGGCTCTATCCGGGGGTTCTCGTGAACCGTATCACAAACTATTTGATGAGGTCTTTACCTGGGGGTGTGCTCGCTGTCACACATGAGAGTGACAGTGCGCGTTTGTGCAAACACAGCGCCGACTTGTCTGGTAATGGGGAGCTTTGCTCCCCCACGAGTTGGCAATGCTCTAGTCAGATTCTTACCTTGGCAGCCGCGAACGGGGGCCGACGGCCGTTGCGCCATTGACGCCCGTGGCACCCGAGACACCCGCGGGCACCCGCTCGTCGTCGGGCCGTTCCTCCTCGGCGGCCGGCACCACCGGGGCGCCGACCGCGCGACGGCGGTAGCGGGGCGGCACGACGCGCTGCGCCCACAGCGGGGCCCGCGGCGTGAACCGCGGCAGCAGGAGCAGCCCCAGGCCGATCGCGCTGAGGAAGACCACACCCAGCACGATCCACATGGACGCCGAGTTGACCGAGTAGGCGAGCGCGCCGAACGCGATCAGCGCCGACCAGAAGTACATGATGAGCACCGCGCGGCTGTGGCTGTGCCCGACCTCCAGGAGCCGGTGGTGCAGGTGCCCCCGGTCCGCGGCGAACGGCGACTGGCCGCGCCAGGTGCGCCGCACGATGGCCAGGATCAGGTCGGCGGCGGGGATCGCGATGATGGTCAGCGGCATCAGCAGCGGGATGTACACCGGCACCATCTGGTGGACGGTGTTGCGCTCGGAGCCGGAGAACAGCTTCAGCGCGTCCGGGTCGACCTGACCCGTCACCGAGATCGCGCCGGCCGCGAGGACCAGGCCGATCAGCATCGACCCCGAGTCGCCCATGAAGATCCGCGCGGGGTGCATGTTGTGCGGCAGGAAGCCCACGCACATGCCCATCAGGATCGCCGCGAAGAGCGTCGCCGGGGCGGCGGCCTCGATGCCGTACGAGTACCAGATGCGGTAGGCGTACATGAAGAACGCCGCCGCCGCGATGCACACCATGCCGGCCGCGAGTCCGTCGAGGCCGTCCACGAAGTTGACCGCGTTGATGGTGATGACGACCAGCGCCACCGTCAGCAGCGTGCCCTGCCACTGGGTCAGCGCCACGTTGCCCACGCCCGGGATCGGCAGCCACAGGATGGTCAGACCCTGCACCACCATCACGCCCGCGGCGATCATCTGGGCACCCAGCTTGATCAGGGCGTCGATCTCGAACTTGTCGTCCAGGACACCGATCAGCCAGATCACGGCCGCCCCGGAGAGCAGCGCCCGCGGCTCGTTGGAGTTCTCGAAGACCTCGTTGAGGTTGGTGAGGTGGTCGGCGACCAGCATCCCGGCGCACAACCCGAAGAACATGGCGATACCGCCGAGCCGCGGAGTGGGTTCCCGGTGCACGTCCCGTGCCCGGACCGCCGGCATCGCTCCCGCCACGATCGCGAATTTCCGTACCGGCCCTGTCAGCAGATACGTCACCGCGGCCGTGATGCAGAGCGTCAGCAGGTATTCACGCACGGGCTTCCCCACAGGTCTCGCTGGCCATTCCAGCCCCTCACCCTAGCGATGAGCGCATACGAGTGGGGACTTCCGGGTAGCGACGATGGTTGCACGTGCGGCTGTGCACCCGGGAGCGGCTGCCCCGCATCAGCTCGGACACGGCGGAAATCCGGCCGTCAGCTCCCGCACCTCGGCCCGTGCGCGGGCCTCGCGTCCGTCGACGCATGCACCGCCCGGTCCACCCGCCCGGCCGGCTTCTCGCCGCACAGGAGCATGCCGCCGCGCGGCCCGCGCAGCACCTTGTGGGTGGTGGCGCGGACGATGTCGGCGTACGGCACCGGGCTGAGCGCCGCTCCCCCGGCCAGCAGCCCGATGGGGTGGGCGGCGTCCGCGATGAGGCAGGCACCCGCCTGGTCGGCGACCTCGCGGAAGAACGCCCGGCCGAAGTGGCGGGGGTAGGCGATCGAGCCGTACACCAGCGCCTTGGGCTGGTGGGCACGGGCCGGCGCGCGGACCTGGTCGTGGTCGATCAGACCGGTCTCCGCGTCGACGCCGTGGCCGAGGAAGTCGAAGCAGCGGCCGGAGACGTTGCTCGGCGCGCCGTGGCTGAGGTGGCCGCCGAGCGCCAGAACGGTGTCACCGGGGCGCGGCAGCGCCGCGTAGGCGGCCAGGACCGCCGAGGAGCCGGAGTGGGCCCGCACGTCGGCGTGCGCGGCGCCGAACAGCTTCCTGGCCCGCTGTACGGCCGGCCGCCCGGCGCTGTCGGCCGGTTCGCGGCCGCCGTGGTGGCGGGCGCCCGGACAGCCCTCGGCGTACGTGTCGGGGACGGGGACGGGTGACCGGCATGGCGCGCTTCGGACGTGCGGCGAATGGTCCTGCTCAAAATCCTGTTCAGAGCCCTGCTCGGTCCGATGCAGGCCCACGGTGTCGGGTGCGCCCGGTCTGTCCCGGTGCCCGGTCCTCAGGTCCGGGCGGGCACCCCGGTCAGCGCGGTGACCACCGGGTCCAGGGCCTGGTGTATCTCGTCGCCGATCGACCGGAAGAAGGTCAGCGGGGCGCCGTAGGGGTCGTAGACCTCGTCGGCCTCCGCGGTCGGCGCCAGCAGCCAGCCGCGCAGCGCCGCGGACGCGCGCACGAGGGCCCGCGCCCGCGCGACCAGGCCCTCCTCCAAGGGCGGCAGGGTGGCCGGGTCGATGGCGTTGACCAGGCGGGTGAACTCCTTGAGCGTGAACGTGCGCAGGCCCGCGGAGTGGCCCATGGAGATGACCTGCGCGCGGTGGTCGCGGGTCGCGGTGAGCACCAGGTCGGCGCGGATCACGTGGTCGTCGAGGAGTTCCCGGCCGGTGAAGCCGGAGGCGTCCGCGCCGAAGTCGGCGAGCACGGTCTCCGCGTTGTCCTCCATGGGGGCACCCTCGTGGCCCCAGGTGCCCGCGCTCTCCACGACGAGCCCGCCGCCCAGGATGCCGAGCCGCTCCCGCACGAAATGGCGGGTCAGCCGCTCGGTGATGGGCGAGCGGCACACGTTGCCGGTGCTGACGTGGAGGATGCGGAAGGTGTCGCGCGGCAGTCCGACGAAGGTGGTCGTCTGCTCGTTGATACCGCCTATGCCACGCCCCGCCTCAGGGGCCGTCAATTCGCCACCTCAAGGTCGGGTACGACCTTCCTCAGCTCCTCGGCCGACAGCGCGCCGGCCCGCAGCAGCACGGGCACCTCGCGGGTGACGTCGACGATGGAGGAGGGGACGTTGCCCGGGGTGGGGCCGCCGTCCAGGTAGACGGAGACGGAGTCGCCGAGCATCGCCTGGGCGGCGTCGCAGTCCTCCGGCGCGGGGTGGCCGGTGAGGTTGGCGGAGGAGACGGCCATCGGGCCGAACTCGGTGAGCAGCTCGATGGCGACCGGGTGCAGCGGCATCCGCACGGCGACGGTGCCCCGGGTGTCGCCGAGGTCCCACTGGAGCGACGGCTGGTGCTTGGCGACGAGCGTCAGCGCGCCCGGCCAGAACGCGTCGACCAGTTCCCAGGCCATCTCGGAGAAGTCCGTGACGAGGCCGTGCAGGGTGTTCGGGGAGCCGATCAGCACGGGCGACGGCATGTTGCGGCCCCGGCCCTTGGCCTCCAGCAGGTCCCCGACGGCCTCCGAGGAGAACGCGTCGGCGCCGATGCCGTAGACCGTGTCCGTCGGCAGCACCACCAGCTCGCCACGGCGGACCGCCGAAGCGGCCTCGCGCAGACCCGTCACGCGGTCGGTCGCGTCATTGGTGTCGTATCGCCGTGCCATGTCTAGCGGTCCTCCTCGAACACGTGCTGCTGGGGGAAAGAAGTCTGCGGGCGGCTCACGGCATCGCCTTGCGGGCGGTGGCGAACCGGGGCCGGTTGTTCAGGTCGGGGTGGTCGGCCGCGTCGGCCCAGCCCCGCTCCTCGGTGAAGATCCAGGGGACCTGGCCGCCCTGGGTGTCGGCGTGCTCCACGACGACGACGCCGCCGGGGCGCAGCAGCCGGTGCGCGGTGCGCTCCAGGCCGCGGATGAGGTCGAGGCCGTCCTCGCCGGAGAACAGCGCCAGCTGCGGGTCGTGGTCGCGGGCCTCGGGGGCGACGTACTCCCACTCGGTGAGCGGGATGTACGGCGGGTTGGAGATGACCAGGTCGACCTGGCCGTCGAGGTCAGGGAAGGCCGTCAGGGCGTCTCCCTGGCGCAGCTCGACCCTGGACCCCTCCATGTTCTTCCGCGTCCACACCAGGGCGTCCTCGGACAGCTCCACGGCGTACACGCGCGAGCGCGGCACCTCCTGGGCGAGCGCGAGCGCGATGGCGCCGGAGCCGGTGCACAGGTCGACGATGCAGGGCTCGACGACGTCCATGGCGCGTACGGCGTCTATGGCCCACCCGACCACGGACTCGGTCTCGGGGCGGGGCACGAAGACACCGGGCCCGACCTGGAGCTCCAGGTAGCGGAAGTAGGCGCGGCCGGTGATGTGCTGGAGCGGTTCGCGGGCCTCGCGGCGGGCGACGACCTCCCAGTACCGGGCGTCGAAGTCCGCGTCCTTCACGGTGTGCAGCTCGCCGCGCTTGACGCCGTGCAGGAACGCGGCGAGTTCCTCCGCGTCCGTGCGCGGCGAGGGCACACCGGCGTCGGCCAGCCGCTGGGTGGCCTGGGCGACCTCCATGAGCAGCACGCTGCGGGGGCTCGGGGGTCGCCCCCCGGAATGTTGCTGCACGCTGGTCCTCCGAGCTGTCTACGAGGGGTTCGCGGGGTACGCGGCTACGCGGTGGGCCGCGGCTCAGGCGGCGGCGAGCTTGGCGGCCGAGTCCGCGTCGACGCACGCCTGGATCACCGCGTCGAGGTCGCCGTCCAGGACCTGGTCCAGGTTGTACGCCTTGAAGCCGACGCGGTGGTCGGAGATGCGGTTCTCCGGGAAGTTGTACGTGCGGATCTTCTCGGAGCGGTCGACGGTGCGGACCTGGCTGCGCCGGGCGTCCGCGGCCTCCTTCTCCGCCTCCTCCTGCGCCGCGGCCAGCAGCCTGGAGCGCAGGATACGCATCGCCTGCTCCTTGTTCTGGAGCTGGCTCTTCTCGTTCTGGCAGGAGGCGACGACTCCGGTGGGGATGTGCGTGATGCGCACGGCGGAGTCGGTCGTGTTGACCGACTGGCCGCCGGGTCCTGAGGAGCGGTAGACGTCGATCCGCAGGTCGTTCATGTTGATCTCGACGTCGACCTCCTCGGCCTCGGGCGTGACGAGCACGCCGGCGGCGGAGGTGTGGATGCGGCCCTGCGACTCGGTGGCCGGCACGCGCTGCACGCGGTGCACGCCGCCCTCGTACTTCAGCCGCGCCCAGACGCCCTGGCCGGGCTCGGTGGCGCCCTGGCCGCCCTTGGTCTTCACGGCGACCTGGACGTCCTTGTAGCCGCCCAGTTCGGACTCGGTGGAGTCGATGATCTCGGTCTTCCAGCCGACCCGCTCGGCGTAGCGCAGGTACATCCGCAGCAGGTCGCCGGCGAACAGCGCCGACTCGTCGCCGCCCGCGCCCGCCTTGATCTCCAGGATCACGTCCTTGTCGTCGCTGGGGTCGCGCGGGACGAGGAGCAGGCGCAGCTTCTCGGTGAGTTCCTCGCGGCTCTTCTCCAGCTCTTTGACCTCGGCGGCGAAGTCCGGGTCGGAGGCGGCGAACTCGCGCGCGGTCTCGATGTCGTCGCCCGTCCGCTTCCAGGAGCGGTACGTGGCGACGATGGGCGTCAGCTCGGCGTACCGCTTGTTGAGCTTGCGCGCGTTGGCCTGGTCGGAGTGGACCGAGGGGTCGGCGAGCTTCTTCTCCAGGTCGGCGTGCTCGGCGACGAGTTCCTCGACGGCCTCGAACATCTTGGGCTCCTGCTACTGCGGTGAAAGGGGAAGGCGGGCGACCAAAAACGCCGGTCCCGGCGCGCCCTCGTGGGGGCGCGGCCGTGGACCGGCGAGAGGTGGCTCGCTACTTCTTGGAGCCGGCGGCGGCCTTGCCGAAGCGGGCCTCGAAGCGAGCCACGCGGCCACCGGTGTCGAGGATCTTCTGCTTGCCCGTGTAGAACGGGTGGCACTCGGAGCAGACCTCAGCGCGGATGGTGCCGCTCTGGATGGTGCTGCGCGTGGTGAACGACGCGCCACAGGTGCAGCTGACCTGCGTCTCGACGTACTCGGGGTGGATGTCGCGCTTCAAGGTGTCTCCTAGGTTCGGGAGGGTGCCGGGTCGCTCCGCGGGATGCGGGGCGTGAACCGGGACCGACGGTCCAGTCTGCCAGGACTGGGTCCATCCCCCAAAACCGGGGGTTACGGTCTTCTATTCCCTGCGGGTCCGTGGGTGGTTCTCGCGCAGTTCCCCGCGCCCCTACGGGGCGCTGACGACGCCCTTGGCTCCGCCTGCCGCCGTACCTTCGGTGGCCGTCCCGGGGATCGCCCGGTCGTTCTTCAGGGCCGTCCAGACCTGCTGGGCCTTGGTCTCCTCCACCAGGACCCGGTTGGCGTCCGCCGGGTCGTACCGGACCGGCATCGTGACCATGTTCATCTTCGCGGGGGTGATGCCCTTGAGGCCGCTCGCGAAGGCCATGAGGGAGTTGACCGAGCCGAGGTCGGAGTCGGTGGTGACGGTCTTGGTGGCGGTGTCGGCGAGGTCGACCAGCTTCTTGGGGCTGGTGAGGACGCCGATGTCCTTGACCTGGTGCACCAGGGCCTTGATGAACGCCTGCTGGAGCTGGATGCGGCCGAGGTCGGAGCCGTCGCCGACGCCGTGCCGGGTGCGGACCAGGCCGAGGGCCTGCTCGCCGTCGAGGGTGTGGGTGCCGGCCTTGAGGTCGAGGTGGCTGTCGGGGTCGGAGATGTCCTCGGTGGTGGTGATCTCGACGCCGCCGAGTTCGTCGATGAGCTCCTGGAAGCCGCTGAAGTCGACCTCCAGGTAGTGGTCCATGCGCAGGCCGCTCATCGACTCGACGGTCTTCACGGCGCAGGCGGCGCCGCCGGTGGAGTACGCGGAGTTGAACATGACGTTGCTCGCGGCGTCGTGCACGGTGCCGTCGGCGTCGGTGCACTCGGGGCGCTCGACGAGGGTGTCGCGCGGGACGGAGACCACGCTGGCCTTCTTGTGGCCCTTGTAGACGTGGACGACCATCGCGGTGTCGGAGCGGGCGCTGCCGTCGTCGGTGCCGCCGCCGAGCTTCTTGTTGCCGCCGGCCCGGGTGTCCGAGCCGAGGACCAGGATGTTCTCGGAGCCGTCGTCGGCCTTCTCGGGCCGGTCGGTGCCGAGGGCCTGGTCGATGTCGACGCTTTCGAGATTGCCGTTCAGCTTGAAGTAGAGGTAGCCGACGCCGGTGCCGCCGAGAGCGACGATGCCGGCGGCCGTCCAGGCCGTGACGATCAGGCCCTTGCGGCGTCTGCTGCGGGGTTTGCGGCGGTGGCCCTTGCCTCGGTGGCGCGGCCCGTTGGTGCCGGGCTCCCCCGGTATGCCGGATTCCGGCGTGCGCTCGGCGGACATGTGCTCCTCGACTCTCGTACGGCGGTACTACCCCCTGCTTTTCGGTACCGGGCTCCGCGCCAGTGCGGAACCCCCTCGGCACCATCGTCGCTCCGTTCGGTCAGACGGAGAAACCCGGGAAAGGGTTGCACGGGGCACGGTGCGCGAACTGTGCCACTTCGGTGACCGTGGGTATCCGTACTTGTCCGGACACCCTCCGCCCACCTGGGGTTTCGTACGTGTCGTGCGCTGCCGTCGACATCCGGACGGACACGCTCCGTGTGGGGAACGTCTCCCGGGAACGCGGGAAGGCCGCTCCCCGGGTGCCGGGGAGCGGCCTTCGCGCGTGGACGGTCGCCTCAGTCGCCGTTGCCCGGCGTCGGGGTCGTCTTCTGGATCTGGAGCAGGAACTCGGCGTTCGACTTGGTCTGCTTCATCTTGTCGAGGAGCAGTTCGATCGCCTGCTGCGAGTCCAGGGCGTGCAGCACCCGGCGCAGCTTCCAGACGATGGCCAGCTCGTCGCTGCCGAGCAGGATCTCCTCCTTGCGGGTGCCGGACGCGTCGACGTCCACCGCGGGGAAGATGCGCTTGTCGGCGAGCTTCCGGTCGAGCTTCAGCTCCATGTTGCCGGTGCCCTTGAACTCCTCGAAGATCACCTCGTCCATGCGGGACCCGGTGTCGACCAGCGCGGTGGCGAGGATGGTCAGCGAGCCGCCGTCCTCGATGTTGCGCGCGGCGCCGAAGAAGCGCTTGGGCGGGTACAGCGCCGTGGAGTCGACACCACCGGAGAGGATGCGGCCGGAGGCCGGGGCGGCGAGGTTGTACGCACGGCCCAGACGCGTGATGGAGTCCAGCAGCACGACCACGTCGTGGCCCAGCTCGACGAGGCGCTTGGCGCGCTCGATGGCCAGCTCGGCAACGGTGGTGTGGTCCTCGGCCGGGCGGTCGAAGGTCGAGGAGATGACCTCGCCCTTCACCGACCGCTGCATGTCGGTGACCTCTTCCGGACGCTCGTCGACGAGGACGACCATCAGGTGGCACTCGGGGTTGTTGTGCGTGATCGCGTTGGCGACCGCCTGCATGATCATGGTCTTGCCGGTCTTCGGCGGGGCCACGATCAGACCGCGCTGGCCCTTGCCGATGGGCGAGACGAGGTCGATGATGCGGGTCGTCAGCACGCCCGGGTCCGTCTCCAGGCGGAGGCGGTCCTGCGGGTAGAGCGGCGTCAGCTTGTTGAACTCCGGCCGACCGCGGCCGTGTTCGGGCGCCATGCCGTTGACGGAGTCGAGGCGGACCAGCGCGTTGAACTTCTCGCGGCGCTCGCCCTCCTTCGGCTGGCGGACCGCGCCGGTGATGTGGTCGCCCTTGCGCAGGCCGTTCTTGCGGACCTGGGCGAGGGAGACGTACACGTCGTTCGGACCGGGGAGGTAGCCGGACGTACGGATGAACGCGTAGTTGTCGAGGATGTCCAGGATGCCCGCGACGGGGATCAGGACGTCGTCGTCGGTGATCTGCGGCTCGGAGGCGATCTCGTCGCGTCCGCGACGGCCGCGGCGGTCCCGGTAGCGGCCGCGGCGTCCCCGGCGGCCGCTGCCGTCGTCGTCGTAGCCGTCGTCCTGCGGACCGTTGTTGCGGTCCTGGCGGCCGCCGCCCTGCTGCTGGCGCTGCTGGTTGCCGCCCTGGTTCTGCTGGTCGTCGCCCTTGCCGCGGCGGTCGCGGTCACGGTCGCGGTCGCGCCCGCGGTCACGGCGGTCGCGGCGGCGGCCCTCGCCGTCACCGGCGTCGGAGCGGCCGTCGCCCTGCTGGTGCTGGCCGCCCTGGTTCTGCTGCTGGTTCTGCTGAGCGGGGGCGTCGCCCTTGGCCTCGGCGGCGACCGTGTCGGTCGCGGCGGCCGGGCTGCCGGCGTCGGCGGTGGCGCGGCGACGGCGGCGCTCGTTGGGCGCCTCGTTCGATCCGCGCTCGGCGTCGCTCGCGCGGGCGGGGCCGCCGTCGGGCTGCCCCGGGATCTCGATCTGCTGCTGCGACGCGGCCTTCTCGATGGAGTCGGTGGCCTTGGCGGGCTTGCGCTCGGCCTTCTCGGCCTTGGCCGCCGCCTTGTCGGCGGCGCCCTCGTCACCCGTACGGGTCCGGGAGGTGGCGCGGCGCTTCGGCTTGGTCTCGGCGGCGCCGTCCGCGGCCTTGGCGGGAGCCCCGCCCCCGGCCTGCGCCTCCTTGATGACCTCGATCAGCTGGCTCTTGCGCATCCGCGCGGTGCCCCTGATACCGAGGCCGGATGCGACCTGCTGAAGCTCGGCCAGCACCATGCCCTCTAGGCCGGTACCCCGGCGCCGCCGGGAGCCGGCACCGCTGGCAGGCGCGGAGGCGTCCGTGGCGGGCGCGGCAGCGGTCTCCTCGACACGTGCGCCCATCAGATCGGTGGTGTCGCTCACGAAGGGTCCTTCCCTGGAGCGGACGTCGGCCTGTCTGGCTCGGCGACCGGTTGTGCTGTCCGACTTCGGTCCTTGCTGTGCGAACCGTGCCGGGGCGGTGGTCCGCCTAAGCGGCGGAAGAGATATCTGGTGATGGCGCTTCCCCTGACCATGGCACCCACTGTCGGTGTCAGGCGGCCTGGTCGCACCGGTTCCGGAGCGTGCCCGGACCGCTCAGTGTCGGTGTACGCCGTACTGCCCGCGTACGGCGCGCACCGCACAGTGCGGTTTGGGGGGCTCCCGGAAGAATGTCTGTCCCGGACGGGGACACGAGGCACCTCGCCATGGTGGGGTCGGGTGCAGACTTGAGGTTAACACTACCGGATCCAACAAATATTCCCCCTCTCCAAATCCGGCAACCGTGTGCGTCTAGATGTCACTGGTGGGTGCCAGGGGGAGCACGCTCGCCCCCCGCAGGTCCAGGCCCAGCCGGTTCGCGGCCCAGTCCTCGCCCGCCAGCGCCTCGACCTTGTCGGCGGTGCCCGCGTCGGCGAGCGCCATCACGGTGGGTCCGGCGCCGGAGATCACGGCGGGGATGCCGTCGCCCCGCAGCCGTTCCACCAGTGCGGCGCTCTCCGGCATGGCCGGGGCGCGGTACTCCTGGTGGAGCCGGTCCTCGGTGGCCGGCAGCAGCAGCTCGGGGCGCCGGGTGAGGGCCTCGACGAGCAGCGCGGCACGGCCTGCGTTGGCGGCGGCGTCGACGTGCGGGACGGTGCGCGGGAGCAGTCCGCGCGCCGTCTCCGTCAACACGGGCTTACCCGGTACGAAAACCACCGGAACGATGGAATCGGCGGGCTCCATCCTGATCGCGTGGGCGGCGCCGCCCTCCATCCAGGAGAGGCTGAAACCGCCCAGCAGACAGGCCGCGACGTTGTCCGGGTGGCCCTCGATCTCGGTGGCGAGGTCCAGTACGGCCGCGTCGTCGAGGCGGGACTCACCGCCTATGGTCACCGCGCGCGCGGCGACGATGCCGGCGCAGATGGCGGCGGAGGAGGAGCCGAGGCCGCGACCGTGCGGGATGCGGTTGGCGCAGACGATCTCAAGACCGCGCGGCTGTCCGCCGAGCAGGTCGAAGGCGGTGCGCATGGACCGTACGAGCAGGTGCTTCTCGTCGCGTGGCAGCGTCTCGCCGCCCTCGCCCGCGATGTCGATGTGCAGCCCGGAGTCGGCCACCCGGACGACGACGTCGTCGTAGAGCCCCAGGGCCAGGCCGAGGGCGTCGAAGCCCGGACCGAGGTTGGCGCTGGTGGCGGGGGTGCGCACCCGGACGGCGGCGGCGCGGAAGGCGGGACCGGCCATCGCTCGTTGACTCTCCTTGAGCTGCGTGATGGTCGAATGACGGTCGATGCCGATGACGGTCGATGTCGAATGACTGTCGATGTCGAACGACGTTCGATGACATCCGAGGACGTATCCGATGACGTACGAGAACCCCGTGGTCGCCGCTGCCTGCCGAACGGGCGACCGCACCCCGGCCGCTTCCGGGCCGCGGAGACGACGCGGCACCGCGGCATATGCGGCGGGCGGGTTCGGTACAGCCTATCGAAGGAAGGTTCTGCGGCGACATAGGGCGCACAGGAGGCGCACGATGCGTGTCGCAAGCCCCCCGTGCACCCCCGGTTCTGGCGCCCGTCACCGGGCCCTTCGCAGGGCCCGTCAAGGAACTTCCCCGGCGGGCGGGACTTACGCCTCTCCGGCCGGGGAAGCGGGGTTCTCGTTCCGGAAGCGGACCTTCGGGGCCGGTCGGCCTTCGGGTCAGACCAGGCCGAGGCGCTCGGCGGCCGTCGCCGCGTCGACCGGGACGGTGACCGGCTGCGGAGCGCCGGCGACGGCCCAGTCGGGGTCCTTGAGCCCGTTGCCGGTGACGGTGCAGACGATCTTCTGCCCCGGGTCGACGTCGCCCCGCTCGGCGGCCTTCAGCAGACCGGCGACCGACGCGGCGGACGCGGGCTCGACGAAGACGCCCTCCTGCGAGGCCAACAGCCGGTAGGCGCGCAGGATCTCACGGTCCGTCACCTCGTCGATGGCGCCGCCCGACTCGTCCCGCGCGGCGAGCGCGAAGTCCCAGGAGGCGGGGTTGCCGATCCGGATGGCGGTGGCGATCGTCGAGGGGTCCTTGACGACCTCGCCGCGCACGATGGGCGCGGACCCGGACGCCTGGAACCCCCACATCCGCGGCTTGCGCGTGCTCACACCGTCGGCGGCGTACTCCTTGTACCCCTTCCAGTACGCGGTGATGTTGCCCGCGTTGCCGACCGGCAGGACGTGGATGTCCGGCGCGTCGCCGAGCATGTCCACGATCTCGAAGGCGGCGGTCTTCTGTCCCTCGATGCGCACGGGGTTCACGGAATTGACCAGCGCGACGGGGTAGTTGTCGCTCAGTGAACGGGCCAGCGTGAGGCAGTCGTCGAAGTTGCCGTCGACCTGGAGGATCTTCGCGCCGTGCACGAGGGCCTGGCCCATCTTGCCGAGCGCGATCTTGCCCTGCGGCACGAGGACGGCGGAGACCATGCCGGCCTTGACGCCGTAGGCGGCGGCGGAGGCGGACGTGTTGCCCGTGGAGGCGCAGATGACCGCCTGCGCCCCCTCCTCCTTGGCCTTGCTGATGGCCATGGTCATGCCGCGGTCCTTGAAGGACCCGGTGGGGTTGGCACCCTCCACCTTGAGGTGGACCTCGCAGCCCGTGCGCTCGGAGAGCACCTGCGCGGGCACGAGCGGCGTGCCGCCCTCGCGGAGCGTCACGACGGGCGTGCTGTCGGAGACGGGCAGCCGGTCCCGGTACTCCTCGATGATTCCGCGCCACTGGTGGGTCATTGCTGGTTACTCTCCTTCAACCCGCATGATGCTGGCGACACCCCGCACGGTGTCGAGCTTGCGCAGCGCCTCGACGGTGCCGCCGAGGGCGGCGTCGGACGCGCGGTGGGTGACGACGACGAGGGATGCCTCGCCGTCCTTGCCGGACTGCCGGACCGTGTCGATCGACACGCCGTGCTCGGCGAACACCGTGGCCACCTGGGCGAGCACGCCCGGCTTGTCGGCGACGTCGAGACTGATGTGGTACCGCGTGACGACGTCGCCCATGGGCGACACGGGCAGCGCGGCGTACGCGGACTCCCCCGGCCCGCGGCCGCCGCCGAGCCGGTTGCGGCAGACGGCGACGAGGTCGCCGAGGACGGCGGAGGCGGTGGGAGCGCCACCGGCGCCGGGCCCGTAGAACATGAGCTGCCCGGCGGCGTCGGACTCGACGAAGACGGCGTTGTACGCCCCGCGCACATTGGCCAGCGGATGACTCAGCGGAATCATGGCGGGGTGCACGCGCGCGGTGACGGACCCGCCGTCGGCCGCCCGCTCACAGATGGCCAGCAGCTTGATGGTGCACCCCATCTCCTTCGCGGAGGCGAAGTCGGCGGCGGTGACCTCGGTCATGCCCTCGCGGTGCACGTCGTCGAGGCGTACGCGCGAGTGGAAGGCGATCCCGGCGAGGATGGCGGCCTTGGCGGCGGCGTCGAACCCCTCGACGTCGGCGGTGGGGTCGGCCTCGGCGTACCCCAGCGCGGTGGCCTCGTCGAGCGCCTCCTGGTACCCGGCGCCGGTGGAGTCCATGGCGTCGAGGATGAAGTTGGTCGTGCCGTTCACGATCCCGAGCACGCGGTTGACCTTGTCCCCGGCGAGGGACTCGCGCAGCGGCCGGATCAGCGGAATGGCCCCGGCGACGGCGGCCTCGTAGTAGAGATCTTTCTCGTTCTCGTCCGCGGCGGCGTGCAGCGCGGCGCCGTCCTGGGCGATGAGCGCCTTGTTGGCGGAGACGACGGAGGCGCCGTGCGCGAGGGCGGTGGTGATGAGAGTGCGGGCGGGCTCGATCCCCCCGATGACCTCCACCACGACGTCGATGTCCCCGCGCTTGACGAGGGCGGTGGCGTCGGTGGTGACGAGGGCGGGGTCGATCCCGTCCCGTACCCGGTCGGGCCGCCGTACGGCCACGCCCGCCAGCTCCAGGGGGGCGCCGATCCGGGCGGCGAGGTCGTCGGCGTGCGTCGTCATGATGCGGGCCACCTCAGAGCCGACGACTCCACAGCCCAGCAGCGCCACCTTCAGCGGACGCGTACGCATCATCCGACCTCGTTTCCTCTCACCGTATGCGGTGGAACCAGTCTCACTCACCGGACGTAAGTTTCCGCCATTCGTCCGGATCGTGAGACATTAATTTCATTTTCGGAGACCGTCGGAGAAAAGATCTTCGGTCCCTCTTCTTCCGCCGGTCCGGTTCCCAGGACGGCGTTCTTCTTCTGCCGGTCCGGTCAGCCGACGTCGAGGCGGAGGAGGTCCTCCTCGGTCTCGCGCCGGACGATGACACGCGCCTCGCCGTCCCGGACGGCGACGACCGGCGGCCGGAGCACATGGTTGTAGTTGCTGGCCATGGAGCGGCAGTACGCCCCCGTGGCGGGTACGGCGATCAGGTCGCCGGGCGCCAGGTCCCCCGGCAGGAACGCGTCCTTGACCACGATGTCACCACTCTCGCAGTGCTTGCCGACGACGCGGGTGAGCATCGGCTCGGCGTCGGAGGTACGGGAGACGAGGGCGACGGTGTACTCGGCGTCGTAGAGCGCGGTACGGATGTTGTCGGACATGCCCCCGTCGACGGAGACGTAGGTGCGCAGCCCTTCGAGCGGCTTCACGGTGCCCACCTCGTAGAGCGTGAAGGCGGTGGGCCCGACGATGGCACGCCCGGGTTCGACGGAGATCCGGGGCACGCGCAGCTTGGCCCCCTCGCACTCCCGGGTCACGATCTCGGTGAGCGCCTTGGCGATCTCGTGCGGCTCGCGGGGGTCGTCGTCGCTGGTGTAGGCGATGCCGAGCCCGCCCCCGAGGTCGATCTCGGGGAGTTCGACCCCGTGCTCGTCGCGGATCTCCTTGAGCAGCCCGACCACCCGGTGGGCCGCCACCTCGAACCCCGACATGTCGAAGATCTGCGACCCGATGTGCGAGTGGATGCCGATGACCTCAAGCCCGTCGAGCCGGAGCGCCCGCCGCACGGCCTCGGCGGCCTGCCCGCCGGCCAGCGGGATGCCGAACTTCTGGTCCTCGTGCGCGGTGGCGATGAACTCGTGGGTGTGCGCCTCGACGCCGACGGTGATCCGGATCTGCACCCGCTGGCGCTTGCCCCGCTCCTGGGCGATGTGGGCGACGCGGACGATCTCCTGGAAGGAGTCGAGGACGATGCGTCCGACGCCGGCGTCGACGGCCCTGCGGATCTCGTGCGTGGACTTGTTGTTCCCGTGGAAGGCGATGCGCTCGGCGGGCATGCCGGCGGAGAGCGCGGTGGCCAGCTCGCCGCCGGAGCAGACGTCGAGGTTGAGCCCTTCCTCCGCCAGCCAGCGGACGACGGCGCGGGAGAGGAACGCCTTCCCGGCGTAGAACACGTCGGCGTCGGCTCCGAACGCCTCGCGCCAGGCCCGCGCACGCGCCCGGAAGTCGGTTTCGTCGAGGACGTAGGCGGGGGTGCCGTGCTGCTCGGCGAGCGTCTTGACGTCGACGCCGCCGACGGTGACGACACCGTCCGCGTCGCGGCCGACCGTCTGGGCCCAGACCTTGGCGTCGAGGTCGTTGAGGTCGGCGGGCGGGGCGGAGTAGTGCCCTTCGGGCAGGACGTCGGCGTGGCGGGGGCCGGCGGGGTGTGCGGAACGGCTCATGGCTCTTCTGGCTTCTCTCGGATCTTCTCGAAGCTGGTCTGCGGGGCTGTCTCTGCGGGCTGTGTGAGGTCAGAGGTGATCGGGGGCGTCGATGCCGAGGAGGGAGAGGCCACCGGCGAGCACCGCCCCGGCGGCTTCGGCGAGCGCGAGCCGGGCACGGTGGGCGGCCGAGGGTTTCTCGTCACCGAGCGGCAGTACGTCGGGCAACGTCACCAGCGTGGCATCGGCGAGCGCGACGAGGTGCCGGGCGAGCCGGTCGGGGGCGCGGCCCCGGGCCGCGGCGGCGAGGACACGGGGGTGGTCGGCGAGAAGCGTTTCGACGACGAGGGCGGCGGCCGTACCGATCTCACCGGGCTGGGGGGTGAACCCGAGGTCACCGGCGTTGCGGAGGAGCGCGCGGGTGCGGGCGTGGGCGTACCGGACGCGGAAGAGGGGGTTGTCCTCGGTCTGGCGGAGGTACCTGCCGTCCTCGGGGTGAGGGTGATCGTGCGCGGCGGGGTGCAGCAGGACCCAGCGTCCGGCGTCGCGACCGAGCCGGAGGACGGCATCGGGGTCGGGGACGGGAACGGGCCGGGTGGTGACGTCGAGATCGACGATGCCGTCGACGTGGATGTCGAGCACGGTGGTCCACGCCTGGGGAGGCGGGGCCTGGCAGGTGGTGCGCACGCGGGCGCCTCGTGACCGCAGGAGCCGGGCGACGGAGTCCATGACGACGAGGGCGCGGAGGTCGCGGGGGCAGTGCAGCTGGACGGTCTGACTGTCGTCCGGTTGGTCTCGGGCGGCGGCGTACCCGTAACGGGACCCGGCGTGCCCGTAGCGGGACCCGTGTCGCAGTACGTCCGCGACGAGGGCGCCGTGCGCGGAGGCACCGAGGGAGAGGTTCAGGAACCCGGGCCCGGTGATGACGACGTCGACGATGCCGTCGGTGTCGAGGAGATATCCCCGGAGGGTGTCGGCGACCGCACGGGGAGGCTGCCCGGCGGACCGGGCGAGCTGGAGCGCGAGGTTACTGGCGTAGTCGCCGCAGCCGCCGGGTCCGGGCGCGGTGACCGCGACCCGCTCGGGCACGCTCACGTGCAGCTTCCCGTCGTCGACAGCGCGACGCACCGCGTACAGCAGGGTGCGGGAGAGCTCGACGGGGGTCACGGGACAAGCGTATGGGAGGAGGGGGGCGGGGAGGCGAACGGATTCGGTGGTCGTTCCGGGATGTGGACAGGGGGGCGGGGCGCCTGCACGTCGTCGCACCGACTGCTTGGTCGCCCAGCTGCTTGGTCGCCCAGCTAGCCGGCGCGCTCGGCGCGGGGTGCGGGGTCGGTGCCGCCCTGCCTGGCAGCCCGCTCGGCAAGCATGCGGACGACCCCGACCAGCTCGGCGGGTTCGAACGGCTTGGAGAGGAAGGCGTCGACGCCGAGGCCGACACCGGCGTCGACCTCGTACTGCGTACAGGCGCTGACGATGGCGACGGGAAGCTCGCGGGTGCGGGCGTCGGCACGCAGCCGCGCGGCGGTGCGGAGCCCGTCGAGACGCGGCATGACAACGTCCAGCGTGACGACGTCGGGCTGCACCTGATGAACGACTTCCAGACACTCGGCACCATCGGCCGCGGTCACGACCTCGAACCCCTCAAGTTCGAGATTGACCCTGATCAACTGCCGGATGACCTTGTTGTCGTCGACGACGAGGACCCGGCCGGACGCCCCTGGCACAACTCCGAGAGTAGGTCGGGACCGGCCATCGCGTCCGGGTTTTCCCTACTTCCACCTCTCGCGGGCGACGCGAATCGGCCGTCCGGGCCGCGCCGCCCGGCCGCCGCGGGGACCGGCCCCCGTCCCCACCTCGGCGACCCGTGGGAATCCGTTCATGACCACCCCGGGGGAGCTGGTAGTGTTCTACCCGTCGCCGCGAGCGAACAGCCGAACGGCCGACACGCCCCCGTAGCTCAGGGGATAGAGCAACGGCCTCCGGAGCCGTGTGCGCAGGTTCGAATCCTGCCGGGGGCACCTTGAATTGGGTGCCCAAAGACCCCGCCATCAGCGGTGACGCTGAGGTCGGGGTCTTCGCGTTTGTGCAGGCGGATGCCGCCGAAAGCAGGCGTTTGTCAGTGATCACGTTGTAATAGCGTGATGATCTTGGACGACTCAACGGCTGGTCAGCAGCCGTTTCCGCGACCTCCCGGAACCAGCCCGAGCATCCCCCAGGACAGACGGAAGCCCCGAGCCGTTTCCGGTCCGGGGCTCCCGTTCCACTGTGCCTATGGGGGTCAGTCCGTGGCGCCGTCCACCTCCCCCAGGCCCAGCATGATCCGGTCGTTCATCTCCTGCTCCTGGCCGTCGATGCACTTGGCGTAGATCTTCAGCAGGACGTCCACCGAGTGGCCCGCGCGGGCAGCGACCTCCGGGGCCGGTACCCCGGAGTTGAGCCACTGGGAGACGCCCGCGTGACGGAGGTCGTACGGCCGGAAGGCCAGGACCGAGGAGACCTGATGCGGGACGAACGCCAGCTCCCGCGCTTGCTTCCACGCGCGGGAGTACGAGGAGGCAGCGATGACGTTGCCCCGCTCGCTGGCGAACAGCCGGCCGTCCTCCGCCGTACCGAACTCCGCAACGTGCTCACGGAGCAGCCGCACCAGCGGAGGCGGGATCGGCACGATGCGCACCTCCCCATGGCCCCGCTGCTTCAGCCCACGCCGGTCGTGCGCCTCGCCCGAGTCGGTCCACGCCTTCCCGGCCGTCGGACGCGTCTCCGCCAGTTCGATACGGCCCCAGCCCGATGCCGGAAGGGTGCAGTCGGAGCGTCGAAGGCCGAGCGCCTCCCCCGGCCGCATGGCCGCGTAGTACAGACACCCGAAGAACGCCCGCAGCCGCCGACCACTCGCCCGCTCGTAGCCGCCCACGTAGGTCAGCGCCGTGAGCAGCTCCCGCGCCTGCTGCGGGTTGACCACCACCCGCCGGTCGACTTCCTGCACCGCCCGCTTGCCCCGCTTCCGTCGCACCCGGCTCAGCGGGTTAGACGTGAGGTGTTCAAGCTCCACCGCGTATTCGAGCGCGTTGAAGACGACCGCCCGCCGCCGTCGATAGGTCTGCGTGGCCGCAGGCTTGCCGTCCAGCCTCCGCCCCAACCCGTCGATCAGCTCATGCACACGGGCGATCTCTTGCAGCTCCCCCACAGGAAGCGATGCCTTCTCGATCCACCGCACGGCAGCGGCGATCTCCTCGGAACGCTCGCGCTCCCGACGCGGCACAGGCAGGACGTACGACCGCAGTGCTCGCCGCAGCACCTCCGGAGCGGGCCGCCCCCGTCCCGGCTTCACCAGGACGGGAACGACCGTCGCCAAGGCGTCCGTCATGCTGTCCCGCTGCTTCGCGGACGCCTCCGCCCACCGCGCGTCTACGTACTTCACCGCCAGATCGAGGAACGACAGGGCCGCCTTCCCGCCCCGGAGGGAGTCCGGCAAGCCCGTGACCGTGTCGAACGGCTCGCCCTTGTCCACAGCGCGCAGGAGCTTGGCGCGGAACCGGTCGGCCAGCGCTTTCGTCTTGTGCGACTCACCGAACGGCTGCCCGTCGACCACCCAGCGCACCACGTAGCTCGGCTTCTTGGTCGTCTTGTTGACCGACATCTTCCAGACAGAGACCTTGTACGACTTCACGACGCCGCCCCCTCCGCCCGGTCCTCCAACCAGTCGTTGAGCACGTCCCGCCGGACCCTCAGCTCCCCGTTCGGCAGCCGGATGCAGGCCGGTGCGAGCCGCAGTTCCCGCCAGCGGTAGAAGGTGCGTCGGGAGATGCCGCCCAGTTCGTCGAGGACCTGCCGCACGGTGAGCAGCTCGGCCGGGCGCGTACGGACGTCACGCCCCATGGAGACCACCGCCCTCCCGGACCGAGGCAGCCAGGAGCGCCGCTTCCGGTGAGTAGCCGCGCCCCGCGTAGCGCCACTGGCCGACCGTGACGGTCGAGTGGTCGGGCACGCCGAGGGAGGCCCGCTGCTGCTCGGCGCGGTGGTCGGCACGGGCCTGGCGGAGGGCGGTCAGGGTGGTCGAGTAGCGGCGCGACTTTGTGGAGAAGTGGCCGCCGTAGCCGAGCATGTGAGCCCAGCGCCGCAGCCCGAGCGGAGCGAACTCCGGCAGGCCGCCGAGCCACCAGCACGTACCGATCGTGCGCAGTACGTGCGCCCGCACCGGCAGCATGACCATCTCCCGCGCATCGCGAATCCGGCCGTCCACGGCACCGGCGGACTCCGCTCCCTTGGTGGCGTACTTGGCGATGTAGCCCGCCACGGCCGCCGCGGAGGCAGGACGCCGCTCCCCCGCTACGCCCCGGCCGCGCGAGGAGACCGGCCGTACGTCGACCTGCGGACCGAAGCGAAGCACCCGCCGACCGACGACATCCGCGCCAGGAGCGACCAGCCGCACCCGGCCGACCACCGCACGCACGGCGTCCACCAGCAGCGGCACACCCGCCCAGACCGGCAGGGCCGAACCAGAGCCCGGACCGTCCGGCCCGTCGAGGCGGATCACCGCATGGAAGTGGATGAGACCCCGCCGCTGATACTCCGCGACTTTCGCGTACGAGAGCCGGGCGACCTCCCCGAACTCCGTACGCGTCAGCCCCACCCGCCGGGCGACCTCCCGCCGCAGCTCCAGCCCGAACCGGTGCCAGAGCCGACCGGCGAAGGCGTGCCAGAGGACGGCGCCCGCGTAGTCGTAGCAGCGGGGGCAGAGCGGTTCGCCGAGGCGGGGGTCGTTCGCCGAGTGCCGTTCGCGGCAGCCGGCCGGGGCCCCGTGGGGGCAGCACTCCCCCACTCGCCGAGGTCGGCAGGCCCGTACCCGTCCATCGCGTTCACGGCGGGTGTGGACCGGGCCGAAGCCCGGAGCGGTGAGCGTGGCGAACACGCGCGGGTGTCCGCTCACCGTCTCCGGGACGTGCTTGCCGCCGACGAGGCCGGCGCGGACGAGGTGGTACGTGTCCGCCCGGTACAGGCCCGAGCAGGCCGGGCAGACCGTCGCCCGCCGGTTGCCGCACGCGGTGAGCAGGCGACCGCCGTAGACGTCGGAGCCGTAGGAGAGCAGGGCCACGCCGGTTGTCGCGTCGTAGACGGTCGCGGCGCCCACCAGGTGGATGGGGTTGGTGCAGCCGCCGAGGCGGACGATGTTCCGGCGCCAGGCCGCGAATTCCGGTTCGGCCGCCTTGGCGACGAGAGCGGCAGCGCTCTTCGGAAGGGCGGTGGTCATGGGCGACCACCTCCGTCGCCGAACGCCTGCCGCATCACGGCCGAGATCCCTTCCAACGGGGTCTTGGCGCTGAAGCGGAAGGTCGGGTCCGTGAGCCAGACCGCGGCGGCATGGGCCGGGCACAGCCACTGCTCGGCTCCGTCGAGGCTGACGAGGACGATCTGTTCCCGGCCGTCGCAGGTCGTGACCTGCGCGTCGCGCTGCCTCAGTTCACAGTCGGGCAACGGGGATTTGCGCGAAGGGTGCGCGGTGGACAAAGTGAGAGTGCTCCTTTCACTGCTTACGTGGCGGACGGAGTGGGTTCCTGACGGGGTCGGGTTTGGCGACTTCGCGCCCCGTCGGGAGCCCGTCGTAAGGGCGATCACTGGCGTTTCTGGGGAGGGATGCCGACAACGCCGTACGAGACCGGACCGAAGTCGCGGCGTGCGTCGTAGTAGCCCCGGCCGATGTCCTCCGTCGGCACCCCGAGCGGAGCGGCGACGGACTGCACTCCGCGCTGCCGGGCAGCGGGGTCGGGGGCGTCGACCAGGACCACGACGGACATGTGGCGCGGTACGACGGCGGCCGGGTGAGCGGTCAGGAAGTCGGTCAGCTCCCGCAGGCCGGCCAGGAACGCGGCGCGGTCACCGGAGCGGATGACGTAGTCGGACACGGGGAGTCCCCTTGTCTGGTGAGTGATGGCGGGGTGGCGGAGTGGCTCAGAAGCGGAACTGGCCAAGGAAGCCGTTCACACCGTCGAGCAGGGCCTGAACCACGGGCGCGGCAACGGTCCGGGAGAGCAGGAAGCCGAAGCTCCCGCAGAGCAGCGCGTCGGCCCAACGCAGGTAGCGGATGCGCAGGAGGAACCAGATCAGCAGGCCGAGCAGCAGTACGGCGGACATGGACACCAGCACGGCAGGCTCCTTTCACGGCGCGTGGACGTGCAGCTCGGACAGGACGGGGGTCAGGTGCGCGTACTGGGCGGCGACGGCTTCCGCCTCCGCTTCCGTGATCAGGTGGGACCGGGCCCGTTCCCAGCCGTCGCCGGACGCCAGGACCGCCGTACCGGCTTGCTCGGGGGTGATGGCTTGCGCCGCCTTGAGCGCGTCGGGGTTGAGGTCGCCCAAGGCCATCTCGGCTGTGCCGGGGTCGGCCACGCGGTGGCACACCCGGCCGCCGAGCTGTGCTCGCAGCGCGGTGACGCCGGGGCCGAGGTCGGAGCCGACGCGTTGGCCGGCCACGACGAGGAAGACGCCCAGGGCCGCGCCGAGCTGCGCGAGCCGGATCAGCGCCGTACCGGCCGCTTGTGCTTCGTCCTTCTCGTTCCGGCTGGCTACGAGGAAGAGTTCCGCGATCTCGTCGACGATCACGACGACGGGGACGGGGCGTTTGGTGTCCGGCAGGCCCCAGATGTTCCGGACGTGCGCCGCCCGGCAGAGGGTCATGCGGTCGAGGGTGAGGTCGACGAGCGCGGTCAGCAGCCGGACCGCTTGCTCTCGGTTCGTGGCGAGGGCGGACAAGCGCGGCTCGTAGAGGGAGAGTTCCATGCCGCCCTTGCAGTCGATTCCGACGAGAGCGACCGGCTGCGGAGCGAGGCCCGCCACGAGGGCGTTGATCAGGGTCGACTTCCCGGAGCGGGTTGCCCCGACGATCAGGCAGTGCGGCACGCGCCGCAGGTCGACGACCCACGCGGCCCCGGTCTCCAGCGCACCCACGGTCACCCGGAGCAGGTGGCCAGGCCCACGCTGCTTCGGAACCCGGGGATCGGCCAACGGGTCAGCCACGGAAACGACGATCCGTACGACCCCCGGCCGCCAGGCACTCACCCGCACCACGTGCACCTGCCAGCTCTCCGCCATTGCAGGAGCGGCCTTGACGAAGTCCTCCGGGACCTGGCCCGGAAGCAGCCGCACGAGCAGTACGAAACCGCCGGTGGTCGGACGTACGAGACCGTGCCGGGGCACCTTAGGCTGAGGCGGTGCCGCTCCCTTGCCGACCAGCCCGGACACCACCGTCAGCGCCGGTCGCCGACTCACCGCAAGCCCACAGCCCGCCATCAGGGGCCGCCAGGTCTGCACGACCCGGAAGGCCACAGCCGGAAAGCCGCATAACAGCCACCAGGCAACGGGGTAGCGGCTGCGCAGGGCCGGGCCCGCCAGAAGCAGACCCGACACCAGCACCGCGGCCACCACCACAATCCAGCTCGGCCAGTTCGCACCGGCCGAGGCAGCGGAGGCCAGGTTCATCACTGCCCGGCCCCCTTACTCGCGGGAGCCGCGCTGCTGGCGGGACTACTCAGGGGCTTGATCTCCGCCGCACGGAACGCGATCCCGTGCCGCCCCTCGTTCTCCCATGGCGTCGCGATCAGGTCCCGCACGGCCACCGGCATACCGAGCTGCACCCCGGCCGGCTCCCCGGCCACGCTCACGTTCACGACGTCGGCCGACGACCCCGCCATGAGGCAGAGGCCGACCTGGTACACGGTCTTGCCCGTGTCCCGGTCCACACGGAGCTGACCGGTCTCACGGTTGGCGAGCCGCGGAGCCGGGGGAACGGCGCAGATGATCCCCGTGAACTTCGCGGTATCGATCGGAAGGCTTGCCACTTGTTGTGTCTCCTCTCGGCACCCGCAGGGCCATCCTGCGGGTTGCTTTACAACCCGTACTACGGGTTGCGGAGACAAGAGTGACCACCCGTAGTACGGGTTGTCAACCGCCTTGTGATGAGCGAGGCTGTCCGGGTCAACTTCGTCTAGCCGATTTTGTAAAGCCGGTTAGGGAACCGCCACGGAGGGCCGATGCCGCCGAAGAACACGCAGCCGAAGTACCGGCAGATCGCCGACTACCTGCGCGAAGGCATCTTGGACGGCACCTTCCCAGCCGGCCAGCCGCTCCCGTCCGAGGAGTCGTTGGCGAAGCAGTTCGGCGTGACGCGCCCCACGGTCCGCCAAGGCCTCAGCGAGCTACGAGCGTCAGGTCTCGTCGAGGCCATCATGGGCCGAGGCACCTTCGCCCGCTCCCCCCACAGCCGTCCGAGCCACACGCGCCCGCGAGGCGTACGCCGAACCCCGGAGGGCCGCTACGTCGAGGCCGACGGCATCCGCTGGACGGACGCCGAGCCACCGGTAGCCACCCGCACCGACGCCCCGTTGGCCCTGGCGGACCTGCTCCGCATCCCGCCGGGCGAGCCGATGTTCACGTACGACGCGTTGCAGACAGCGGACCACGGCCGGCTGCGTCAGTTCCACCGGACTTACGTGCCGTTCTCCGTCCTGGCCGACACGAAGTACGAGGAGGAAGCCCCACCGCCGGCGCCGGATCTCTACGCGGCGCTCGCCAACCTGGGCCACGAACTCCACTTCACGGAGTACGTCCGAACCCGCATGCCCCTCCCCGACCAGGCCCAGGCCCTACGCCTCGCCGACGGAGTCCCCCTGCTCCACATCTTCCGCGTGACCCTCACCGAGTCAGACAAGCCGCTCGCCCTGGAAGAGTTCCACCTGCCTGGCGACGAGTTGGAGCTGTCGTTCCGGCTGTAACACGGACTACGTGGCTCAGACTTTCTCTACGTCATCAAGGCGGCTCGCTCCGCTCCCCGCGCGCGGCCGACCCCCGGCCGGCCCTGCGCTCCTGTCTCCGCCCCGCTCCAGCCCGGCCAGCGCCCGCGCCGCGCCAGACCGATTTGGCTTCTATTTACCATCAGCGACTTTGGGTGCTTTCCCCTTAGCCTTAATGATTTTCTCGGCTCTCCGCTGCAGCTCGCGCTCTCGCGGGTCATAGACCAATTCCAATGCTCGCACGAAATGCTCAATACCATTGAGAGCGTGATCGAAGGGGATTGCCTCAGCCTCGTGACTTCCGGCGTTACCTATCCACTTCATGGCCATAAGCTGAACACTTGCCGGTTCATTCACTTGCTTGAAAAGCTCAATTCTCTGATGGGTTGAGAGCCTGGCTCTCCTCCCTCTCCTGTCTACACCGAACTTCTTCACTCGCTTGTGACTGAGCAGACACTCGATTGCTGAACGAATCCTATTGGCTGCAGCATTTGGATCTGACAGCAGAACCTTAGATGCTGAACTAATTAGCGCCTTCAAGTCCTCCGGCACCTCCTGAGGAGACCCTATCAGCGGTAGTTCCGGAAGTATGTGTCTGACCGAATAGCCTACAAGGTACGGGTCATCCTCTGAGCCCTTAATGCTCACAGGGCCCCACTCAAGGCTCCATTCGCCAACAACAATGTGCCTATTTCCGCACGGGAGGCGAGGGCACTGCAATTCCCCATAGAAGAACCCAAAAGGGTCCGTCTCCTCCGCATCAGGATCAGTGGACGCAGCCGTCTCACGCAACTCCAGGCTTGCGAAGCTTTCAAACTTCTCAATCCTTGGTTCAAGCGTGATTTCTTCACACTGCGGACATAGAAGTCTAGGCCATTCGTTAAATGGACCCGCGAGCTTCTCAAATTTCGCCCGGTCAAAACTGATCCCCACGATCCCACCCAGGTCTGCTGGTAACTGCCCACACGTAGCAAGATCAGCCGAGAGTCATTTGCTCGGCTTCCACCTTGGGGCGTCGCCGCGCTTGGTAGTACGGCAGGAGGCTCGTGGGAAGATTCGGCCGCTTACCTGAAAGCAAGTCCGCGACACTAATGATTTGAACCTTTGGATACCTCTGCCCATTAACCGGATAGGCGTATATCCCGGAATGGTTGGCCGCGTCCTTCATTGCAGCAGTAGGCTCCCTTAGAGTCACAAACAACCCCATGGCCGCTTTGTTAGACTCGACGGTTCCAATCAGTTCCCGCACATGACTAGGGCCAGTACTCCCTCCCTTTACCGACACCAGAACGCGTTCAGAGGTACCGCGCCTGTCGACAGGGATCCTGATTACGCCATCGATCCCTCGGTCACCGACCTGCTTTTCATTCGGCTGTCCGTCCACGAGCATGACACACCAGCGCTCAAACTCGAACGGAGATTTTTGAAACAGCCTCAAGGCGCCATCAATATCAAATGGGATACCGAGGACGTCATAGTCATCTGTTATCGCTTCACCGTAAGTGTGACGAAGGCGTGCGTCGATCAAATCGATTGCCAGGGTGGTGATGTCTATGCCAACCCATCGCCGATCAAGACTTTGGGCGGCATCAATAGAGGTTCCACACCCCGCAAAAGGATCAAGAATCACGTCACCCGGAGATGAGGCGAATTCGATGATCCGACGCAGCAGAGCTACAGGCTTTTGGGTCGGATATCCAAGCCTTTCTGCCGCTCGTGAGTTGAGAGGGGAAATTTCAGTCCAGACGTCACCCAGCGGTTTCCCGCGCTGCTCGTCCAGGTAGCGCTTGAGCCGAGGAACGCGTCCAGGAGCCGTCTGAACCACCAATCCGGCTTCATATGCCGCCTGCATTCGCTCTCTGGTCCAGCGCCAAACTCGCGTCACACCCAAGAATTCATAAGTGAGGTTGGGGCGGTCCGGGCTCGGATTGATTAGGCTAGTTAGCTGATAGCGCCGACCATCCGAGTCGATTTGCGAATACTTGGCCAGAGTTTTTTCGTCTAGCTCATCCTCATTGTACGCCTGAAACAACCTGTCATCATTCCATAGAGCACTTTCCGTCTTCCCGTATGCCAGAATTACGTCGTGATTCGAGGGAAGCCTTCTAGTCATAAGCGACTTCGCCTGCGTCCGACGCCAGATGATCTCGTTTCGAAAGTTTGTTGGCCCAAAAATAGCGTCTAGGATAATTTTAAGATAGTGGCTTGCTGTAGGATCGCAATGCAGAAATAGAGAACCTGTTTCTTTGAGCACCCTGTGCAACTCGATCAAGCGAGCCACCATCATCGTCAGGTAGGCAAGAACGTCGTTCTCTCCAACCAGTTTACGAATTGCTTCCAGAGCATCTTTGACCGTCGGAGAGGCCTCGCTCTGCTGTAGCTCCTGAAAGAGACTCTCGGTCTCATGACTCCAGACCCAAGTGTCTCCGAAGGCCTCGATTTGGGCAGGCGAGTCGTCGCCGTTCCTTTCCTTGAACAGGACGTTGTAAGACCTATTGGAGTTGAATGGCGGGTCGAGATAGACCAGATCGACACTTTCGTCCGCAAAGTGCTGACGCATGATTTCCAAGTTGTCGCCGTAGTAGAGCTGGTTAGGCTTCGTCGGCGATGCAGCAGTCCTGGCCATGGGGAGAGCTTGCCAGAAGATGACCCGCTGCGCATCGATCGAAGCAAGGCCAAAGTTGCTGGCGCCGGGTCCCTATGCAGTCAAGCTTGCCACCGCCTCAAGGCAGCACGTCGCATGATTCCGCTGCAGAAGGGTGCGCTCAGGTCCCAAGCTGAGGGCTCAGGCGCGCCATTATCACGTGCTGGCCGTCGTGGCTCTCTCTGGTCGACAGCACTGGCAGCGTGGCTGAGACCGGGGGGGGGTGCAGCGAGGCACACACGTGCGTGGTCGGTCGGCGCGCCCGCCGTCGTGGCTGACTGTCGTCAGCTGAGGTTCGTGCCACAACCGTGCCAGATGCAGGGGTCAGTCATGGTCAACACCGGTGCCCTGCGGTCGAGTAGCCGTCCGCTTCCTCGGCCGGCGAAGCCGCAGCTCAGGTCCGAGATCACCCAGCCTCTCTCCAAAAGCGGGTGACGTAAGTCCAAATCCTGCCGGGGTGTACTTCTCGTATGCTCTGGCGCATGGGACGCACCTTCATACTGCTCGCCCTCGCCGCTCTCGCCCTAGCCGGTTGCACGGCTGAGGAGGACAAGGCCGGGAGGTACTGGGACGGCTACCGGTTCGGCGAGCAGACGGCGACGGTCTACGCGAAGCGCGTTCTCGACACTAACTTCACCTACTGCACAACCGGCGGCGAAGTGGCCGCCCAGCAGGACATGTGCACCAGTCCCGGCGGGCCCGACACGCGGTACCCCACCTCCGTGGGACAGCAGGAGTGCGCAGACGCGCTTCCTAGCGGCCTGGCTGGCGACGAGCGCGACGCATGGAACAAGGGTTGCATCACCGGCATGGCTCTCGGTGTGCCGGACGTCGTGACGTACGGTGCCGATCCTCAGAAGTGAGCTTCATAGCAGTTATGTTGGCTGGTCGGGCCGGGCGCCGGACTGTTACGCCAGGGCGTCTCCTGCCGACTCTCCTTGGCATGCGCTCCGGAGACGTTCGTCCATTTCAGCCGTCAGTTCAGTCAGTCGCGCGTACAGTGCCTGTTCTTGTTTGGACAGATTCCCGGACTTCATCTTCACTAGCAACTCTTCCGTGGCATCGGACAGGACGCCCAGGCAGATCTGAGCCGCGTCGTTGAATCCGCAATCGTACATACTGAAGTGCCGGGCACGAAAGCTCTCCTCGACCCCCTCCTTGGCCGCCTCTCGTACCGCGTGGCCGAGTTTGCGCAACGTCTGTTTGCCCGTCGACATGCTGCTCTCCCCTTTCCCGTGCTCGACACCGATGTGCTGAAGGTACCGCCACGTTGACCCAGTTGGCGGTCACAGCTGCTTACGCCCGGCTGACGACTGCCTACCTCTACTGTGGGCCTTTACCAAGCGACACTGATGCGCCATGGCCACCGTGGGGCGCAGCGCCGCCAGCCCGAATGTCAGGCGTCACTGGCCAAGGCCACACCGAACCCAGGTTGCTTCGGGACGAGAGGTCATCATGCTAGGTGCGTCCTATCACGTCTAGCATGGCGGTGGCGGACAGCGTGGCTCAGGCTGGCAGGGATGCAGCGCGGCACACACGCGCGCCAGCACAGTCGGCTGACCCGCCATCGTGGCGGACTGTCGGCGGCTGATGCTCAGACACTCCTGGGGCCAGCCCCGCCAAGGGCCGTTTGAGGCGAAGACACCGTGCCATTCGCGCGCCAGAAACTGCGGGGGATCGCGGGGAACAGCGGGACCTCGCCCCGGGTGCGACCAGCGCTTCAACACCACCCGGTCGCAGGTCAGCGCAGCAACCGCAGCCGAAGAACCCAAGCTTCTCACGCTGATGGCTTGTGGCCTGCCGTTCGTCCGGGCTGCGGCGCTGGGGCGCCGGTCCCGGCCGAGCGGCAGGCCAGTACAACAGTCGGGACAGCAAGCGGCCCCGCACGGCAACGTCGGGGGAGCGGAGCCGTGCGGGGCTGCGCCGGCTGACCGCGGGGACCTTGCTCCACCCGCAGCCGACCGGCGATCAGGAAGCGGCTCAGGCTGCGGGTGTCTCGCGGAGGCCCGCCGAAGGAGTTCCCGCTGTCGTGCCGGGCCGCTCCGCTCGGAGTCCGGCCATGAGCAGTTCCGCCAGCAGCTCGGCCGCCTCCGGGCGGATGGTGCCGAGCTGCACCAGGCCGTCGCCGAGGACGTTCACGTCGGCCACCAGGCCCGGGAAGTCGGAGTCCAGGCCGAGCAGCACGAGCTGATCAGCCAGAGCGTCGGCGCCTTGCCTCGCGCGGTTCCAGCCGCGGACGTAGGGCACGCCGGGCAGCAGGTCTTCCGCTCGCCGGGCCACCACTCCTCGCCGGTCGGTCATGATGTCAGGCACGTCCCTTCTGCTGCTCAACGGAATGGGCGTCGAAGTCGCGGTCTCGGCTGAAGCCGTGGGCCAGTGCCAGGCGCAGGAGTTCCGCGAGGCGTTCGGCCGTGTCAGGGGAGACTCGGCCCAGTTCGACGAGGCCGTGTCCGAAGGCGTTCAGTTCGGCGCGCAGGTAGGGGAGGTCCTTCTCCAGGCCCGCGCGTACGAGCGCGTCCCGCAGGGCTGTCGTCGCGTTCCGGGCCGCGTACCAGCCGTCGCTGTCCAGAGGCGACCATGCGGCTGCGTCGCGTCCGTCAGCCGGCTCCGTCGGCATCAGCGGTCCGCTTCGTCGGGGAGTGCGGCGACCGCCGAGTACGGGGTCGGGTATTGCTCGTCGAAGCGGTCGATTCGGGCGAGCAGTTCCGCCGATGCGATGAGCGCGGTCGCCAGGGCTACCGGGCGCAGCGGGTTGGCCTCCGGTCGCTTCGTCGGCGCGCGGAACCACTGGTAGCGGTCGTCAGACAGCGGGATCGGCCCCGGCACGACCACCGCGCAGTTCTCACCGAGGTACCGGAACTCCGGGGGCGATGCCGTCTCGGCCTCCAGGTAGAACGTGAAGGTCTCACGGCTCTCCGAGCCGAGGAAGAAGCCGACTCGTTGCGCCTTGCGGTCGATCAAGGACGGACCGAACGGCATACCGCTGCGCTGAAGCCGGTCGAACATCTCCGTGCCCAAGCGCTGATCCACGCTCAACACGTCGAAGAGCCGGCCGGTCGGCAGCAGCATGGGCATCCTCGGGTCGTCCGCCCACACGCGTCGGCAGTCCTCCGGGGTGTCCGCCGCCGCAGTCAGCCATTCCATGCCCCGCCTGGTCATTCTCTGCACGTCGTCTCACCCTCAGTCCGACTTCCGCGCGGCTCCAGTGCCGCCGTGTGTCCAGACTCGTGGCCGGGCGCTGGCCAGGGCAGATGACGAGGGGTGACGGGGGATGACGTGTCCACAGGCAGCGCGTCATCCCCCGTCATGTGTCGATGCTCTTGTGATCTCTGATTACTGGCTGCGAGAGGCGGTCACCAGCGCGTACCGTCGATCAGGCAAAAGGAGCAGCCACCCCCGGTCAGCGCGCACACGCACGGAAGTGAGAGGGCACGTCTCCATGAAGCCGACCAGCGTCCGCTTACGTGAAGCTCGTACCAGTCGGGGATGGAGCCAGCCACGGCTTGTACGGGAGTTGCGCACGGCCGCCGGCCAGCGTGGGCATCAGCTCCCCACCGACAGCAGCGTCAAGCGTCGGATCGCCAGTTGGGAGAACGGCCACAGTACGCCCGATGACTTCTACAGTCCGCTGCTGTGTGACGCGTACTCCATGAGCGCCGCCGAACTCGGGTTGAGCCACGGCGAGCTACGTGACGCAGCGGTGATCGACGCGGCGTATCCCACCAGCCCGGACGACGCCATTCAGACGGTCAGCCAGTTGTGGCGTGCGGATCTTAATCAGTACGACCCGTTGCTCACCGCAGAGCCGTCCGAGCCTGCGTGGAGTGAGGCTTCCCTGCGGTGGTTGGTCGCGCCCGAGCCCGGCATTCCACGGCAGCGATCCGGGGGTGTGCAAGTCGGTCTCGGTGACGTGGCCGCCGTGAAGACCACCGCAGACGTGTTCGCGAAGCTTGACGACCAGTTCGGCGGAGATCACGCACGTCACTCGGTGATCCAGTACCTCAACAACGACGTGGCCCCGCTACTGCGAGGCAGGTACACGGAGCCGGTAGGCCGAGCGCTCTTCTCCACGGTCGCGGAGGCCACCTTGCTGGCCGGTTGGATGTCGTACGACGCCTGCCGTCACGGGCTGGCCCAGCGGTACTTCCTTCAAGCCCTCCGCCTCGCCCAGGACGCGAACGACCGTCGACTCGCGGGCAGCATCCTCTCAGCGATGAGCCACCAGGCCACCTTCCTGGGGCGGTATACGCAGGCCGCCACGCTCGCCCGCGCGGCACTCATGGGGATCTCACCAGTGGCCACGCCGACGCTGCGGGCGCAGTTCCATGCGATGGAGGCCCGAGCCCTCGCCCGTACCGGGGACGTCGTCGCCTGCGAGGCCGCTCTGACAGCGGCAACCAGGGCTCTGGAGAGTCGGAACAGCGACGACGAGCCCGAGTACATCAGCTACTTCGACGACGCAGAGTTGGCCGCCGAGGCCGCTCACTGCTTCCGCGACGTCAACAGCGCTCGCCGGGCGGTGGCCCACGCCGAGAACGCCATGAGCGGCACCCACGTACGCAGTGACTTCTTCGCGACCATGGTGCTCGCCGACGCGCACCTACGGGCCGGCGACGTCGAGGAGGCGTGCCGCGTGGCTCTCGATGCTCTGGATCTCGGGGAGCAGCTCAAATCGGCGCGGTGCGTCAGCTACCTCGCCGAGTTCCGGCAACACCTTGACGCGATCGGGCCCAGTGCCGCAGCGCGTGACCTTGCCGACGAGGCACGGGAGCACAGGCTGTGGGTGGCTGCCGGGACGTACGGTCAGAGACCGGTCCGCAACTGAGTAGCTCACCAGCTCTCAGAAGGCTCCCCACTCGTCGCGTCCCTCGCCCGTCCGCAGAGATCTCATCCGAAGCTCGAACTCCGCGGCGAAGCGGTCACTCGTGCCGGCCTGGTGCCCGATCCACACCACCATCATCAGTTCGCGCAGGTCGGCCAGGGTCTCGTAGCCGGGCCAGTTCATGAGGTCGAAGCCGTACCGGTGGACGAACTCCGCGTATTCCGTCTTGCTGTGCCAGCCGTACCGGTCGTAGTAGATCGCCGTCAGGATCAGGTCCCACTCGCGTGGGGCGAGGGCGAGGCCGTCCAGGTCGATGAGGACCGCGCGGCCGTCCCGGTGGCGGAGGACATTGCCGATGTTCGCGTCTCCGTGGATCAGGCCGAAGGGGAGGACGAAGTCCAAGCGGTCGTAGTCCTTGGCGAGCCTGGCCGCCCGCTCCTCCAGGAAGGTCCGGTCCTTCGCCGAGACAGCGGTCAGGCTCTCCAGCGAGGACGACAGCTTGGCCAACGGGTCGAAGTACGGGAGGCCCAGCGACTCCGGTTCTTCGAGCCAGTGGAATCGGCGAAGCAGATCTGCCAGCTCTCCGACCGTCGCGTACTCCACCTGATCCTGGACGCTCTCCCAGAAGGTCACCACCCGGCCGCGTACGAGGCTCGGCTGCGTGACGTCGGGCAGTACGCGCGTCGCCGGGAAGTCCACCGTCTCCAGCCATCTGGCGACGCCTACGGCTCGTTCCATCTCGGATAGAACAGACGGGTCACGGGCGATGCGGACGATGACCGGAGCCACCGCCAGGCGGTAGACCGCGTTCGAGCCCAGGCGCAGCAGCTCGGCGCCTGTCGGGTCCAGGCCGGCCGTCTCGCACGCCTCGCGCAGGACGACGCTCACGCCGTCTGCCGTGAACTCCACATCTCCGTCGCCCGCTTGCCCGTCGCTGCCCGAGATCATGTACCCGACCATACGGGGCAGCCCCACCCGCTGACAGCGCACTCACGTAATAGGGGCGTGATGATCTTGACCAGCCGACCGCCACGGCACCACTCCCCCGCAGGTCAGCAGGCATGGCCGCCAACGCACTCCCCCGGCCTCCGGAGCCGTGTGCGCAGGTTCGAATCCTGCCGGGGGCACCTTGAATTGGGTGCCTAAAGACCCCGCCATCAGCGGTAACGCTGAGGTCGGGGTCTTCGCGTATGTGCAGGCGGATGCCGCCGGAAGCAGGCGTTTGTCAGTGGTTATGTCGCAATAGCGTGCTGCTCTGGAATGGCTCGCGAGCAGGTCAGGCGCCGTGCAACATCCATCCCGCGCACGTCCGACCATCGCAATCACAGCGACGCCGGCGCAGGTGGGATGCAAGATATGACGGTGGGACATCTCTCCGTAGACGTGCGCGCATCGCTCCGCTTCTTCGCTTTCTACCTCGCGAACGGCACCATCGACATCGACTTGCTCGACGGCATCGACTACCGGCCGGTCTTCGGGACCGGTTCGGCGCTGGAGCAGGTTTTCGCCATCTACAGCAACGTGCTGGAGGTCGACGCAAGCGGCCAGGTACTCAACGACGGCGACGCGCAGTACCGCGCCGCCCAGTGGATCCGCGCCTACTGCGACCCGAGCTACCAGATCGAGCCGCCACTCCAGACGTGGGAAACCGAGCTCCACGGTCCCTACCGCGCCCCACGCTCGTCAGGAGTCTGCGGGGATAACTCACCGGCACCCGCCCACGGCAAGCTCTCGACACCTGGACAGGCAAAAGTCTCGCAATCAGACCTCGTCTAGCCGGTGTTGACCGGCACCGTCATCCGATTCTTCTTCACTGAACTTAAGGTGGCTTGGCCAGAACGGCCTCGACACAATCAGCCGATGACCTCCGTTCACATCTCGCCCAATAAGCCATATTGATTCAGGTAGCCACATATCTTTGCCGGAAGTGATGATGGTGAAGTTACTTGGATGCAGAGACGTCAGGCTGACTGCAATCTTGGACTGATCTATGTTGAACCTGAACTGATCCGTCCTTCCTTTTTCTCGGTCGTCGTAGAGTGGCCTCGGGAATGGCAGGAATAAAGGGGCATCCGGTTGGGGACCGGGAGTAAATATCAGCCTGTAAGAAGTCTTGTCTTCGGTGTCGGAATTCTCCAAGACCGAGGTTGTGTGGATTAGCCAGAACATGTCGAGGTTTGCCATGACTCCGCCCGTCCAGTGATGATCGCCGATGATGCTCACATTGATCTTCAGTTTCCAGCGGCAGTTTTTCGTTGCAGAGAGCGTACTGCTGGATCGAGTGCAACACCCTCTGAGCCGCACCCCTTTCTTGTGAAATCAGTTGCTGGGCATGCGTCCGTCACGACACGGCGGCACTGATCCACAACTCAAGTCAGCGGAGTTTCGCAAGTTCACCCATAAACCGACATGAGGTTCACTCGGATCTTTCGCGCGAAGTTGAGGCTCTGTTCCGAAATAGCCAGAGTCTGATGGATGCTGAACCCACTCCACGGCATCGACACTGCTCAAGCCACCGGCCGGACTTGGGCCCTGCAACGTTCGAGGTCTCCCGGCGCCGAAGCTGCTGGAGCCGCAGGGTGTTCGACTGGGTAGTCATACCATCAGACTGTCCGACGTGACTGATCTTGATGACGCATACACGAGCTGGCTTGTCTCCCTTGATTGCCTGGTTTCGGATCCACGGAAGCTGGCGCAGTGGCAGGACCGGCGGTTTGCCTTCGCCCATCAGGTGGGTGACCTGCTGACGCGGGCGAACGGCGGGCGTTCCCCTGTGACAGGGCCTGTGCTGTACGGGGTCTTCACCAGTGGTGGGCTGTGCTACGTCGGTCAGACTCAGCAAGGGGAACGGCGGCTTCGCGATCTGCCCGTCGGGGAGAGTCACCACGTCGCCAACACCGTCCCTCCGGAGCTTTGGGAGAGCGTCGTCGTGCTGCGGTGGCCTGAGCTACTGGCACATATAAGCGCGTCCGAACGGGAGATCGCTTCTACACTCGGCCTGGATGTCTGCGGCTTGGTCCTTGAGCACCGTCTTCAAGTAGCCACAACGCCGCCCCTCAACAGTCGACGCAGAGACGCTCATGGTGGGTGGCGCACAAGAAATCATGCGGCCAGTCGGTCACGGGGTGCAGCTCACGCGGCGTCCCTGCCAGAGCTGTGGGACTGCGCTTGGGAGGCATGGACCGTGCTCGCCAACCTTGATGCCCCAGTTTCCGGCCCCTTTCGCGCGGACGTGACAGCCGGGCACGTGGTCTTTCCTGGGGCGCTGCACCGACGTTAATTGTCCACCTCCTGGCAACGGGTTCTCCGCGCGAATCCAGGGTGGCGTTAGCAGGGCAGCGGGTGCCGACGTGACCGGGGCGCGGGTGGCCGGTGGGGTCAGGCTTCGCGCCAAGCCTGGCGATGGCGGGCGATGGCGTACACCTGCTCCACCTGCTCGGGTGTCAGTACGCCTGAGAGGGCTGACAGCGAGGCGACTTGGCGCTCTTGGTACACCCGCACCGTGAGTTGGGTGGCGACCACCTTCAGGTCGGTGACGCCGACGAAGACGAGCGTCGGCTCAACCAGTACCGGGAAAGCGCAGTAGCGTTCGAGTGCACGACTCACTCGCTTGGCCTCCGCGCGGCTCTTCCGTGCGTAGGGTGCCGGTTTGCCGTGATCGACCTTCACGGCGTCGTCGCCTACCCATACGGCTCTTTTGTGATGCTTCTTCGTGTTGATGCTGAACACGCCGCCGGGGCCGATCAGCAGGTGGTCGATGTCCACGTTATTGGCCAGCGGGATTGAGTGCAGGATCCGCCAGCCGTGGCGTGTGAGGCGGTTGAGTTCCGCTCCTACTCGCCGCTCGCCCTCCAGTCCCTTTTGCCACGAGTCCCACTCCGTCGGCCGTCGCAGCAGCCGTGAGATCAGTCTTTTCAGCAGTCCCGGGCCGCCGGTTTGGGCGAGACGATCGCTCAGAGCTTCTCCGGGGGCTCTGGTCGCCAGGTCGTCGGAGGGTGTCAGGGGTGGCAGTGGCAGCGGCGGCTGCGTTGGAGATTTCTCGGGCTTGGTTGTCGCCGTCGGGCGCACTGGTCCGCGACTCCGTGACACGTACTGCGTCAGTACGGCGATCACGGCCTCGCGGTACTCAGTGCGCAGGACCGTGATGTGCCCCGTCACAGCATCCGCCCAGCCGGCCGCAGTGCCGTCGGGCAGGTTCGCGTAGAAGCGGTCGCGCCCGTACCGCTTCCATCTCGTGACCTTCAGATCCATGAAGCCTCCCTCTGCTTCAGCAGTGACGGTGTTCGCCGCATCGCAGCAGCAGGTAGGAGGTGGCCACAAGACCGCATGGGCCTTTGAGCGGGGGGCGGAGCGGAGGAGGCGCACGCCGACGCCTCTTCCGCTCGGTGGCTGGACTCCTTCGTCAACCGCCCTACGGGAAGGGGAGGCCCGCGATCACGGATGTTCCCCGGGTGGGGCGCGTTCGGACGGTCCAGGCTGCGGCGAGGTGGTCGACCAGGAGCAAGCCCCGGCCGCTCTCGCCGTCGGTGTCCGGGTCGGTCTGTAGCGGTTTGCCGGTGCCGGGGTCGGAGACGGCCAGCCAGTAGTGGCCGTCGGCCGGCCAGAGGACCAGTTCGATGAGGTCCTCGTCCTCGCGGCAGGCGCCGTGCAACAGGGCGTTGGTGACCAGTTCGGAGGTCAGCAGGGCGAGTTCGCCGCCGAGGCCGGGGCGGAGTTCCTGTGGCAGCGATTCGGCTACGGCTCGTCGGGCGCGTCGCACCGAGGTGGGGCGGGCGGGGAAGCGCCAGAGGTCGGGGACGTGGGGGATGTCGAGCATGGCGGACCTCACGACTGTGGGAGGGGTTGGGGTCGCCGGTGGCCTGCCGCCCTGGTCGCGTACGCACCCGGCCCAGGGCAGGCGGGCATGCTCGCGCGGTGCGCTTCCGGCATCGCGGTGTGTAACTTGCGCACTACCGACAGTAGAGCACGTGGGGATACATGTGCTACCAATTCGGGAGGGCTGTCGGTGCGGACTGCGTGTCGCGGCAGACTGAGCCGCACGCGAGGAGAGGGAACACATGCCGCCGAGGAGCAATCCGACCGCACGCCAGCAGCGCCTGGGCGCGGAGCTGCGCAAGTTGCGGGAGGACGCCGGGCTCTCCACCGAACAGGCCGCCGCGCTGCTGAACACCAAGCGGACCGTGATCACCAGTACAGAGGCAGGACGCCACGGCGTCAGCCCCGAGCGTGTCCAGCGCATGGCCCTGCGGTACGAGTGCACGGACCAGGCCCTGGTGGACGCGCTGGTCGCCATGTGCGGTGACCGTACGAGCGGTTGGTGGGAGGAGTATCGCGATCTCCTGCCCGCGTCATTCTCGGACATCGCCGAGTTGGAGTGGCACGCCCGGGGCTTGCGTGTGAGCACGATGACGCACATGCCGGGACAGCTGCAGACCGAGGCGTACGCACGCGCCCTCTTCCGGGCCGCTATTCCGTCACTGCCCAGCGAGGAGTTCGAGGCCAGAGTGGCCCACCGCGTGCAACGACGCCGAGCTTTCGACGGGCCGGAAGTGTCGGCGTACACCGTGATCATCCATGAGGCCGCCCTGCGGATCGAGGTCGGTGGCCTTACGGTGCTACGTGACCAACTCGGTCACCTCATGGCGGCGACGGACCGCGAGAACGTCACGATCCAGGCCATCCCGTTCTCGGCCGGCGCGTTCCCCGGTTCGGGGCAGGCGATCCTGTACGCCGTCGGCCAAGTGCCCGCGCTCGACACCGTGCAACTGGACCGGACGATGGCGGGAGAATTCCTCTACTCCGGCTCTCACTTGTGCAAGTACCGGCTGCAACTCGACGAGATGCAGAGGATCGCGCTCTCGCCGGAGAAAACCCTCGACCTCATGCACACCATTTCACGAAGCCTCTAGGAGACACCGCCGTGCCTGACATCACCTGGGAAGCACCCTTCTGCCAAGACGCGAGCAACTGCTTTCGGCTCGGCACCGATGGCGACGGAAACGGATACATAGCCGTCAGCGGGCAGGAGGAGCACTACCTCACCGACTCCCTCGACGCGCTGCGTACCCTCATCACCGAGATCAAGGCAGGCAAGGCCGATCACCTGCTGTGAGCAGCGCCGCGGAAGGGCATTCGCTTCAGCCGGGGGCCGCAGAGGGCAGGTCGACCGCGGCGATTCCCTTGTGCGTGGCCACGTACACGTGGCGACTGTCGACCACCGGGCGGTACTCCGGCAGGACCGGCGTCTCGTCGAAGGTCAGTACGTGTTGTGGGACGCCGTCGCGGTTCACGATGAACAGGTGCTCGCCGAGGAAGGCGTAGATCAGGCTCTCGTGCACGGTGGGGTCGCTGCTGCTCGTGCCGTGGCCGTCCAGCGTCCACACCACGGCGCCGTCCTTGCGGTCGACCGCCGTGAGCCTGCCGTTCTCCGTGTGGACGACCAGGCTCCTGGAGCCGGTGCCGTCGGGTGGGACGACGGCGGGATGGTTGGCGGCCCGTTGCCTGTTGGCGGGGATCGTTTCCTGAGCCGCCAGTTGGCGCCCGTCCTTCGCGTCCAGGGTGACCGTCGAGTCGGAGGACATGTTCACGTAGATCCGGTCGTCCACGGCCGCCGGAGGTCCGTCCGGCTCGCCGGGCAGGCTTGCGGTCCACGTCAGGAAGCCGTCGGACGCGTAGGCCCGGACCATGTGTTCCTTGGCGAACGCGTCGGTGGACACGACGATCAGCTCACCGGCCAGCACCGGCATCGTGCCGTACCTCGCCCCTTCGGTGGACGCCCGCTCCCAGCGCACGCTGCCGTCCACTCCCACCGCGCAGAGCTTCTGGCCGTTGCCGTACAGGCAGTACGCACCGTCGTCGGTGGCTACCGCAGCCCCGACCGTGCCGCCGTACAGAGGCGGTTCGCCCAGCTTCGTTTCCCAGAGTTTTCTGCCGCTCGCTGAGACCGCGTGCAATGCGCCGTCCACTCCACCGAAGTAGACGGTGTCGCCGTCGGGTGACAGGGTCACGCTGGGGCCGCCCATCTCGCTGAGTCTGGCGGTGCCGTATGCCCAGTCCACGACCGCGGGCCGTGGGGTGGCGAGGACGCTCGTCGACGGTGACACGCCGGCGTCGGCGCCCTCCTTGTCGGCACCAGCGCCGCCACCGTCCCGGTCCCGCGACCACAGCCATCCGCCGACGCCGGCTCCGGCGGCCAGCGTTCCGGCCGCTATGCCCTGGAACAGGCGTCGCCGGGAAGGGGATGGGGGTGGGGGTGGGGGTGGCGTGCCGGTCGGTCCGTCGGTGGCCGTCGGTGGGGCCACGTACTCCACCCGGCTCTCCCGCTCGTCGGAGTCCCGTCCCGGGAGCCAGCGCTCGGACGGCGCGAGGGCGGGGGTTGCGGTCGTGTACCAGCCTGGGCGCCAGCTCCTTAGCAGTGACTCGGCGGTGTGGCCGATCGCCGACGACAGTTCGCCGGCCGTGGGCCGCTCCGACGGTTCCGTCCGCAGGCACGGCTCGATGAGATCCCGTACTCCTTCGGGGGTCCCGGACAGGTCGTAGTCGCGGTTCATGATGCGCATCAGGATCACCGCGTCCCGGCCCTCGCCGAAGGGCTCGCGGCCCGCCGACGCGTAGGCGAGGACCGCGCCGAGCGCGAAGATGTCGCTCGGTGGTCCCACCCGGCCGTCGTTGCGGATCTGCTCGGGCGAGACGTAGCCGACCGAGCCCACGACCGTCCCGGTGCGGGTCAGCGCGGTCGCCTCCAGCGCCCGCACGATGCCGAAGTCGATGACACGCGGCCCGTCCGGGGCCAGCAGGATGTTGGACGGCTTGAGGTCCCGGTGGACCATGCCCTGCGCGTGGATCGCGACGAGCGCCTCGCTGAGGGCCGCGGCCAGTGACCGCACCGCTTCCTCGGGCAGACCGCCGTGGTCCAGGACCGCGTCACGCAGGGTCGGGCCCTCGACGTACTCCGACGCCATCCACGGTCGTACGGCCTCGGTGTCCGCGTCCAGGACACGGGCGATGTACGTCCCGGGCCCGCCCACGGTCCGTGCCGCCCGGACCTCCTGGCGGAAACGGGCCCGGAAGGTGCGGTCCTCGGCGTGTTCCGCCCGGACCAGTTTGGCGGCCAGGCGCAGGCCGGTGGGCGTCTCGGCCAGGTAGACCTCGCCCATGCCGCCCGCGCCGAGTCTGGCCCGGACCGCGTAGGGGCCGATGTGCCGGGGATCCGTCTCGCGTAACGCCTGCACCTTGGGCTTCCCCTCGGTTCGCGGGCCGTTCGTACGGTTGCGGTTGCGGTTGCGGTTGCGGAGAAGGAGCGTATAGCCGGATGCCGTTCGGGGCAGCGGTCGCCGACGTGACTGGGGCGGGGGTGGCCGGTGGGGTCAGGCTCCGCACCACGCCCGGCGGTGGCGGGCGATGGCATACACCTGCTCCACCTGCTCGCGGTTCGCGCGGCTCGGCCGTCGCCACTGCGCGGTCAGGGGCGTGACTGGCCGTGCCGCGCAGGTCCAGGTCGCGTTCGCACGACCCACATGTAGCCGGCCAGGCCGACCGAGCCGCGTGCTGTGGCGTCGGCCCACGCAGGCAGGATGTGGCTCGACGCGGTCCAGCCCAGGCCCCAGAGGACGAGCGGGCTCAGTGCGCTCGCCACGACGACCGCGCTTGCGTACTTGGCCGGTGTCGTGCGGCTTCTGCACAGCCAGGTGCCCAGGAGTCCCGCCGGGATCTGCACCATCACGTGGAGACTCACGCAGGCCAGTGGCACGGCGAGGAGGAGTGCGAAGGGGGCGTCCGCCGTGGGGTCTCCTGGCGGGGCCGTGTAGCCGGCGTTCAGCATCCACAGCGGCGGCACCAAGAACGTGAGCAGGAGGATGACTCCGCTCACGTGCATGGCGGCAAGGTGCCGCCATGCGGAAGGCGACGCCCCGGGGTCTCTGCGCCCGGTGACCGGACCGTCGGTTTGCACTGTCATGTCTCCTCCCCCGTCGCCTTGTAGAGGCGTGGAGCAGGATAGCCAGGTGGTCGCGGCGTCCTCGCCTGGCGTTCGCTCCGACTCGGTTCGTGGTCCGAATTCCGCCAGCTTCGGGAGGCGGTGGTCGCGATGCTCGGTCGACGACTTCGGCAGACTCGATATCCTGGTCAACAACGCCGGTGTCTTCCTCGTCGGCCCGCTTGAGGAGTTGGGCGCGGAGGCCGTCGACCGGACCCTCGCGGTGAACGTCCGGGCGCCGTTCGTGGCGTCGCAGGCGGCCGCGCGGCACATGGGCCGGGGCGGGCGGATCATCAGCATCGGCAGCAACGTCGCCGAGCGTGCGGTCTTTCCCGGGCTGGCGCTGTACTCGATGAGCAAGACGGCTCTGACCGGGATGACGAAGGGGCTCGCTCGCGAACTCGGTCCGCGCGGCATCACGGTCAATCTGGTCGTTCCCGGTCCGACCGACACCGAGACCAATCCCGCCGACGGGCCCACCTCCGAGATGATCGCCGGGTTCACCGCGGTGGGCCGGTACGCCGAGGCGGCCGAGATCGCGGGGACCGTCGCCCACCTGGCGAGTGCGGACGGTTCGTACATCACCGGGGCTTCGATCTGTGTCGACGGGGGCTTCACTGCGTGACGTGTGAGGTCGCGTGCGCGACCCGGGGCGGGGGAGGCAGCGGCGGCGCCTGCCTGGTCCGTCGCCTCTTCGTCTCTTCGTCTCTTCGTCTCTCAGGGAGGGTTCAGCGTGTAGTGCGCCCCCGGCGGCCGAGTTCAGCGTGCTGCGGCCCCCCGCCCCGCCACCCGGCTCCGCATCTCCGCGCTCGCCTCGTTCAGGCCCGTGATCGTCACCCGCTTCCCCCGTTCCGCGTACTTCGTCTCGATCGCCGTCAGGGCCGTGACGGACGAGGCGTCCCAGATGTGGGTGGAGGAGAGGTCGATCACCACGTCGTCGGGGTCGTCGCGGTAATCGAAGCGGGTGACGAGGTCGTTGGAGGAGGCGAAGAAGAGTTCGCCTGTGACGGAGTAGACGACCTGCGTTCCCTCCGGGTCCAGGACCGACGTCACGTTCGCCAGGTGGGCCACCCTGCGGGCGAAGATGACCATCGCCGTCACGCTGCCCACGACCACCCCGATCGCCAGGTTGTCCGTCGCCACGACCACGATCACCGTCAGGATCATCACCGTCGTCTCGCCCAGCGGCATGCGCCGCAGCGTGCTCGGGCGGATCGAGTTCCAGTCGAACGTGCCGACCGTCACCATGATCATGACGGCCACCAGCGCCGCCATCGGGATGTCCGACACGATCGGCCCGAAGACGATGCAGAGGAGCATCAGGAAGGCGCCCGCCAGGAAGGTGGAGAGGCGGGTACGGGCTCCCGACACCTTCACGTTGATCATCGTCTGGCCGATCATCGCGCAGCCGCCCATGCCGCCGAAGAAGCCCGTGACGATGTTGGCCAGGCCCTGGCCGATCGACTCGCGGGTCTTGTTCGAGGGGGTGTCCGTGATGTCGTCGACGAGTTGCGCCGTCATCAGGGACTCCATCAGGCCCACCAAGGCCATCGCCAGCGCGTACGGGGCGATGGTGGTGAGGGTGGTGAGGGTGAAGGGGACGTCCGGGAGGCCGGGGGTCGGGAGGGACGAGGGCAGCTCGCCCTTGTCGCCCACCGTCGGGACCGCTAGGCCCGCCGCCACCGTGATCACCGTCAGGACGACGATCGAGACGAGCGGGGCCGGGATCGCCCGCGTGAGGCGCGGGGTGAGGATCAGCAGGGCCAGGCCCGCCGCCAGCAGGGGGTACACCGGCCACGGGACGTCGTACAGGTTCGGGACCTGGGCCATGAAGATCATGATGGCGAGGGCGTTGACGAAGCCTGTCATCACCGAGCGAGGCACGAAGCGCATCAGGCGGGCCACGCCCAGCGCGCCCAGGACGATCTGGAGGACGCCCGCCAGGATGACGGTCGCCACCAGGTAACCGAAGCCGTGTTCCCGGTTCATCGGGGCGATGACCAGCGCCACCGCTCCCGTGGCCGCCGAGATCATCGCCTTCCGGCCGCCCACGACCGAGATGACCACCGCCATCGTGAACGAGGCGAAGAGACCGACGCTCGGGTCCACCCCCGCGATGATCGAGAAGGAGATGGCCTCCGGGATCAGGGCGAGGCCCACGACCAGGCCGGCCAGCACCTCCGTGCGCAGCACCTTGGGGGACGCCAGCCAGTCGGGGCGGGAGAAGCGCGGCGGCCGGGAGGCCGTGGACAGGGGTGAGGACATGCGATCGTTTCTCTTGGAGTGTCTCTGCGAGTGAGGGAGAGACCTCAACTCTACCCTTACGTGAGAGTAGAGTTTCCGCGAGCGTGACTGGAGTGAGAGCGCGGCCATGAGTGAGCGGCACATGCAGATCGGCGAAGTGGCCGAGCGGACCGGTCTCTCGCTGCGCACCATGCGCCACTACGAGGACGTCGGCCTCGTCAGTCCCTCCGCCCGCAGCAAAGGGGGGTTCCGGCTCTACACCGAGGACGATGTCGAGCGGTTGATGGTGATCCGTCGCATGAAGCCGCTGGATTTCTCCCTGGAGGAGATGCGGGATCTTCTTGAGATCACCGATCGGCTGGGGGACGTGGACGATCCGCCCGCCGGGGACGAGCTGGAGCGGCTGCGGCGGCGGCTCGACTCCTACCGTGAGCAGGCCGACGCCCGCTGCGAGAAGTTGCGGTCGCGGCTCGCCATGGCCGAGGAGTTCGCCGGGACGCTGCGGGAGCGGCTGGAGGACTCGCGGCCCTCGCCGTCGTAGGCGGCCGGCCAAAGGTCAGCCAACCGGAAGCGGCTGTTCCCCGGGGTGCCGGGCACGCGGTGCTCATGACACTCGCCCGCTCCCATCCCGACAGCCCCGCCGAGTGGTGGATCCTCATCGGTGTCCTCGCCCTCTACGTCCTCGCCCGGCTGTTCTTCGCCTGGTGGCGGGCGCGGGCCGAGGGTGACCGGCATCCCGTGCGGGCCGCCTTCTCCGACGAGGACGAGAGCGACACCGCGCGGACCGCGTCCGTGCTGGGCGGGTTCGCCTCGTACCGGCAGCTCTTCGGTTTCGCCGGCAGCGCGCTCCTCGTCGGGCTGGTGGCCGGGTTCACCGACGGGACGCCACGGGTCGTCCTGCTGTCCTCGATCGTGCCCGTGCTCGTCGTCGGGCTGGCCTACCTCGACTTCCGGCTGGCCCTCAGGGGCCGGCGGCAACCGCAACCGGACAGACGGTCCCCCTCTCTTGATTGAATCGGCCGCCTCATCCGTACTCCCTGGCGTGACAGCCGTGCATCCGTCCGTCCCGCCCCGGAGGCCCCCATGCGCATGACCCGCAGCAGGATCGGCGTCGTCGTCCTGTTCGGCGTGCTGAGCCTGACCCTCACCGCTCTCGCCTTTCCCTCGATGGTCGGGCTGCAGAAGAAGGACGGCGGGCAGGACCGGCTCGTGGCCAGCACGCCCTACGGGCCGCTCACCGAGGCCGACCGCGACTTCGTGGTCAAGGTGCGGGCCGCCGGGCTGTGGGAGTACCCGCTGGGTGAGCTGGCCATGGAGCGCGGGACCTCCAAGGCGATGAAGGAGGCCGGCGAGCACCTCGTCGTCGGGCACGCCGGGCTCGACGCCGAGTGCCGCAAGATCTCGACCGAGATGGGCATCACCCTGCCCAACAAGGCCAGCCCGCAGCAGCAGGAGTTCGTCGCGACGGTGGCGGCCAAGAAGGGCGCTGACTTCGACGCGACCGCCGTCACCATCATGCGCGTCACCCACGGGCAGATCTTCCCGGTCATCGCCAACATCCGGGCCACCACCCGCAACACGATGGTGCGCGAACTGGCCGACCTCGCCAACGACACCGTCCTCGACCACATGACCGTCCTGGAGAAGACCGGCCTGGTCGGCTTCGGCGACGTCAGTTTCAAGCAGACCGCCCCGGCGAAGCTGCCCAACGACCGGGTCACGCCGCCCCCGCCGGGGCCCGGGGAGCCCACCGCCGTCCTCACGCCCCGCCCCGACCTGGATGTGAAGACCGGCGGGCCGGCGCCGTCCGTCTCGGCCACCGCCGCGCCGACCGCCGCCTCCACCACCGCCGGCTGACCCCCTTCCCGTCCCAGGGCCGCCGCACAGCGGTGTCATACATTGGCGCCCTTTTCCCGCATCGTGCGATGATCGCCGTCCACGGACGGGAGAGTGCAGATCGTGAGCGGTTCCGGGGCGGCGGGCGGCAGCGGCACGCCGGACGAGGTGTGGGAGAAGTTCCTCACGGACAGCGAGGACGCCATACGGGCTTCCGCGCCCCGGGAGCCGTCGGCGCGGGAGCGGACGCCCGCGCTCCCGGCGCGCTCCCCCGCCACGTCCGACGCCGTGGGTGAGCTGTGGCTCCCGGACGACCCGGCGCCCGAACCGTCCTGGCACGAACTGGACCGGCGGGCCCGGGTCCGCCGTGCCGTACGCGTCTTCGCCACCGCCGCGGCCGTCGTCCTCGCCCTGACCGTCTGGTCGCGGCTCGGCACGGGGACCGGCTCTCCGGCCGGTGACCCGGACGCCACCACCGTCGAGCGGGTGGAGGCGCCCGTGGAACTGCCCACGGCCGCCCCGCCCTCGCCGTCGGCCGTGGTGCCGCCGTCCCCGGCGCAGGTCACGGCCGGGGCCACCTCCGTGACGGTCGGCTGAGCCACCGGGTACGGGGGGGGCGTCAGGCGCTGCGCCTGCCCGACGCCGCCTTCTTGGCGGGTGCCGTCTTCTTGGCGGGTGCGGCCTTCTTGGACGCGGACTTCTTCGCGGCCGTCTTCTTCCCGGACTTGTCGGTCCTGTCGTCCGTCCTGGCCGCCGGTTTCCTGGACGCCGTCGGCTTCTTCGCGCCCTTCGCGCCCCCCGGTGACTTCTTCGCCGCCGCCGTCGTCCCCTTCCGCTTCGGCAACTCCCTGACCTCCGCGTGTTCCGCGTTCTCCCCGTCCTCCGCCGCCTCCCCCCGCGACTCCTTCGCCGCCCGCACGCTGTTCTCCAGGGCCGCCATCAGGTCCAGTACCTTTCCGGCGGGCGCCTGGCGCGGGGTCTCCGGCGGGGCCTCGCCCGTCGCCTTCGCCGCGATGACCTCCTCCACCGCCTCCCGGTACTCGTCGTGCAGGTCGGTCAGCTCGATCTCGCCGAGCGTGTCCATGAGGGCGTCCGCCAGGTCCAGTTCCTTGTCGCGGACAGTGACGTCCGTCTCCGGGGCGACACCCTCGGGTGCGCGCACCTCGTCCGGCCAGAGCAGGCCGTGCATGGCGATCGCGTCGTCCACCACGCGCAGCATGCCGAGCCGCTCCCGGCCGCGCAGCGCGTACTTCGCGATGGCGACCCGGTTGCTCCGCTTGAGCGCCTCGCGCAGCAGCGTGTACGGCTTCGCCGCCGGGGCGCCGCTCGCGGCGAGGTAGTACGCGGAACCCATCTGGAGCGGATCGATGCGGTCGGCCGGCACGAAGGCCACGATCTCGATCGTCCGCGCGGTCGGGATCGGCAGGGCGGACAGGTCCTCGTCGGTGATCGGGACGATCGTGCCGTCCGCGTCCTCGTACCCCTTGCCGATCTCCGCCGAGGTGACCTCGCGGTCCTCCAGCTCGCAGACCTTGCGGTAGCGGATGCGGCCGCCGTCCTCCGTGTGGATCTGGCGGAAGGAGATCGAGTGGTTCTCGGTCGCGTTCATGAGCTTGATCGGAATGCTGACCAAGCCGAAGGATATGGCGCCGTTCCAGATGGATCGCACGTTCCGCACCTCTCCGCCATCTTTGTACCGTTTTCGTGAGATTCTCATCGTATGGCGCCCAGTAAAGAGGTGACAGAGGTGGAGGGGCGGCGGGTGGCCCTCAGCAACCTGGAGAAGGTGCTGTATCCCGCGACCGGCTTCACCAAGGCCGAGCTGCTGCACTACTACGCGACCGTCGCCGGCGCCCTGCTGCCGCACCTGCGGGACCGTCCGGTGTCGTTCCTGCGGTACCCGGACGGGCCGGACGGGCAGGTCTTCTTCGCCAAGAACGTGCCGCCGGGTACGCCCGACTGGGTCACCACCGCCGAGGTGCCCCGGTCGGAGGGGCCGGCCCGGATGGTGCTCGTGCAGGACCTGCCGAGTCTGATGTGGGCGGCCAACCTGGTGGCCGAGTTCCATACGCACCAGTGGGTCGCCGCCTCGCCCGAGGAGGCGGACCGGCTCGTCCTCGACCTCGACCCCGGGCCGCCCGCGACCGTCGCGCACTGCTGCGAGGTCGCCCTGTGGCTGCGCGAGCGCCTCGCCGGGGACGGGATCGAGGTGCACGCCAAGACGTCGGGCGCCAAGGGGCTGCACCTGCTCGCCGGAGTGCGCGGGTCGTCCTCCGAGCGGGTCTCGGAGTACGCGAAGGCACTGGCCGTGGAGGCCGAGCGGGCCATGCCCGAGCTGGTCGTGCACCGGATGACCCGGAGTCTGCGGCCGGGGAAGGTGTTCGTGGACTGGAGCCAGAACGCCGCCAGGAAGACGACGGCGGCCCCCTACACCGTGCGTGCCCGCACCCGGCCCGGTGTGTCCACGCCGGTGACGTGGGAGGAGGTGGCGGGGTGCCGTAAGGAGAGCGACCTGTTCTTCTCGCCCGCCGACGTGCCGCCGCGCCTCGCCGGGCACGGGGATCTGCTGGCCCCCCTCTTCGACCGCGGGGCGGCGGGCACGCTGCCCTGAATCAGCCGCTCCGCCGGGAAGGATGCCGGGAGGGGCCTACAGCAGATCCCACGTCGTCCGGTCCCGTGCCATCGCGTGCAGTCCCTCCACGTCCGCCGGTTTCAGTACGCCGCCCTGCCGGGCCAGCTCCGGCAGCTCCGCGTCGGTCAGCACGCGGACGTCGCGGGGCGCCGCGGTGACCGTGACGCCGGACGGCGCCACCAGTGCCAGTACGGGCCGCACCTCCGCGGTCAGCGCGTAGGACGCGCGGTCGGCGTCGGCCCGCACCCGGCGCAGCACCGGCCGCGGCTCGTGCCGGCCGAGGGCGACCAGCGGGTCGGCGACGCGGACCCGGGACCTGCGGGCGTACAGCGCGTGGACGGCGTAGAGGCCGCCGGGGCCGATCAGCAGGTGGTGGATGCGGTCGCCGCCGGGCAGCGGGACGGAGTGCAGGGTGTGCCAGCCCGCCCCGTCGAGCGCGTCGAGGGCCTCCCCCGTCACCAGCTCGGCGGTGAGCGCGCGGCGCCGGGGGTCGGGGCGCAGCCGGCGGGCCGGGCCGGGGTCGCGGTCGAGGGCGACGAGGAGGGACTCGCCGGGACGGTTGGGGGCGAGGTCGTCGTCGGGGTGGAGGGAGAGACGGGCCAGTTCGGCGGGGGTGGGGACGGGGGGCGGGCCGATCGTCACCGGGCCGGTGAGGAAGGGCCCGAGGATGTCGAGGACGTCGCTTCTGCGGTCGTCGCTGAGCAGGTTGACCCGGGCCGCCTCGCGGTCGTACCAGGCGATGTTCCGGCCGTCGGCGAGGCAGACGTAGAGCCGTTCCTGGCCGTGCCGCCGGGCCGGTATGACGCGCAGTCGGTTCATGCACCATCACCCCTGGACCATGGGAGCAGGCGGGGTGCTCCAGAGGCAAGAACCCGGTTACCTTTAGGGGGAGTTGCGCCCGCGGGGCTGGCCCGCCGGACGTGAGGCGGGGAGGCACCGTTGCGCACGCGGGGGAAGCAGCCCGACGTACCGGCTCCGGACACTCCGTGGAGCGAGATCGTGCCCGGTCTGTGGATGGGCGGGCACGAGTACCGCACGGGTCCCGGGCAGGTGGCGTTCGCCTCGGTGGAGGACGAGTTCGACCTCGTGCAGACGCTGCTGCGGCTGCCCGGACACGGGCCGGCGCCGGGGGTGGAGCACCAGGTGTGGCCGATCCCCGACGGGCCGCTGGACGGGACGCAGCTGGCGGGCGTGATGCGGCTCGCGGAGTCGGCGTGCGCGGCGCTGGAAGCGGACCGCCGCGTGCTGGTGCGCTGCTACTCCGGGTACAACCGCTCCGGTCTGGTCGTCGCCCACGCGCTGGTGCAGCGGGGGTGCACGGCCGAGGAGGCGATCCGGCTGATCCGGTCCCGGCGGTCGCCGTGGGCGCTGCACAACGAGCTGTTCGTGGAGTACCTGCGGGCCGGGCTGCCGACCGTGCGGCTGCTGGAGGAACTCGCCGAGTAGCTCCTCGCTCCGAGGCCGGTACGGGGGTCTCTGCCGGTGCCGGTGCCGGGGCCGCGCGCCCGTCTCCCGATGGCGCAGTGCGACGGGCGCGCCCTCCTGGACGCTCTTAATGTGGCGATTAGTCACCTTTGGCCCGCGTCCCCTGGAGGTCGTCCATGTCCCGGAACCCGCACCCGCGCCCCGCCCGCCGCCTCACCGCCCGGCTGGCCATAACGGCCGCCGCCGGCGCGCTCGCCGCCGCTGCCGCCGTCACGCCCGCCGCCGCCACGGCGGCGAGCGACGAGTGGAGCGACGACCCGGGCCAGAGCAGCTTCCAGGGCGAGACCGGCAGCGACACCTGGGGCGAGGCCGGCGGCCCCCGCGGCGGAGACCACGGCGGCGGTCACGGTGACGGCCACGGCGGCGGTCACCACGAGCAGGGCCGTTACCGCGGCATCGTCACGGCGGACCGGCTCGCGCTGCGCAGCGCCCCGAACCGCGGCTCCGAGATCATCCGCTACGCCCACCGCGGCGAGACCGTCAGCATCTACTGCAAGACCGCGGGCGAGAAGGTCAAGCACAACCCGATCTGGTACCTGCTGACGGACGGCACCTGGGCCTGGGGCGCCGCGCGTTACATCGACAACGTCGGCCCGTCGCCGCGCTGGTGCTGATGCATGCCGACTAGGTTCCGGACATGACCAAGGCCGGACCCGGTACCGGAACCGGATTCACCGTGGCGGCGGCGGACGCGCCCGCACCCGTCGCCCGCCTCCCCCGGCGCCGCGGCATCGAACTCGCCCTGATCGTGCTGGCCGTCCTGCTGTCGGTGTTCGGCTACTGCAACGTGGGCCTGGCCCAGCACGGCACCCTCCCGCCCGGCGCCGCCGGTTACGGCGCCGGGCTCGGTGTCCTCGCGCTCCTCGCGCACCTCGCGGTACGGCTGCGCGCCCCGTACGCCGATCCGCTGCCGCTGCCGATCGGGGTGCTGCTCAACGGCCTGGGCGCGGTGCTGATCTACCGGCTGGACCTGGAGACGCCGGGCGACGTCGCGGCCCCCACCCAGCTCGTGTGGTCCGCCCTCGGCGTCACGCTGTTCATCCTGATCGTGCTGGTCCTGCGCGACCACCGGATGCTCCAGCGGTACACCTATGTGTGCGTGGCCGCCGCGCTCGTGCTGCTGACGCTGCCGATCCTGTTCCCCGCGGTGAACGGCGCCCGGATCTGGATCCGGATCGCCGGGTTCTCCATCCAGCCGGGCGAGTTCGCGAAGGTGCTGCTCGCGGTGTTCTTCGCGGCGTACCTGGCGGCGAACCGCAGCGCGCTGGCGTACGCGGGGCGGCGGGTCTGGCGGCTCCAGCTGCCGACCGGCCGGGTGCTCGGGCCGATCGTCGCGGTGTGGCTGGTGAGTGTGGGCGTGCTCGTCCTGGAGCGGGACCTCGGGACCTCCCTCCTCTTCTTCGGCCTCTTCGTCGTCCTGCTCTACGTCGCCACCGGCCGCACCGGCTGGATCGCCGTCGGCCTGCTGCTGGCGGCGCTCGGCGCGGTCGCCGTGGGCTGGCTTGAGCCGCACGTGCACAGCCGGGTCGAGGACTGGCTGCACCCGTTCGCGTCGATCGAGGCCGGGGACGGGCCGAACCAGCTCGCGCAGTCGCTGTTCGCGTTCGGCGCCGGCGGGGTGACCGGTACGGGGCTCGGGCTCGGCCACTCCGTCCTCATCGGCTTCGCCACCAAGTCGGACTTCATCCTGGCCACGGCCGGGGAGGAGCTGGGCTTCGTCGGGCTGACGGCGATCATCCTGCTGTACGGGCTGCTGGTGGAGCGCGGCTTCCGGGCGGGCCTCGCGCTGCGCGACCCGTTCGGGCGGCTGCTGGCGGTGGGGCTCGCCTCACTGCTGGCGCTCCAGGTGTTCGTGATCGCGGGCGGGGTGACCGGGCTGATCCCGCTGACCGGGATGGCGATGCCGTTCCTCGCGCAGGGCGGCTCCTCGGTGGTCACCAACTGGGCGATCGTCGCGCTGCTGATCCGGCTGAGCGACTCCGCGCGCCGACAGGCGCCGGAGACACCGGACCGTGGACAGGCTGCACACCCATGACACGGAACATCCGGCACGCCGCCTTCTTCTGCGCGCTGCTGCTGGTGGCGCTGCTGGTGAACGCCGCGCGGGTGCAGGTCGTACGGGCGCCGGAGTACGACGGCAGTCCCGGCAACCGGCGGCCCGACATCGCGCGGTACCAGCAGCCGCGCGGGGACATCCTGGTCGGCGGGAAGCCGGTCACCGGGTCCCGGGACACCGGGGAGCACCTCCGGTTCGAGCGGACGTACCGGGACGGGCCGGTGTACGCGCCGGTCACGGGGTTCGCCTCGCAGGAGTACGGGACGACGCTCCTCGAACATGTCGAGGACGGGGTGCTGTCCGGTGCCGACCCGGTGCTGGCGCCGCTGCCGCTGTGGAACGACGTGACGGGGGCGCGCAATCCGGGCGGCCACGTCGTCACCACCCTCCACGCGGGGGCGCAGAAGGCGGCGTACGAGGGACTGGGGCGGCGCAAGGGCGCGGTGGCCGCGGTCGAGCCCGCCACCGGGCGGGTGCTGGCGATGGTGTCGACGCCGTCGTACGACCCCGGGGAGCTGTCGGGGAACGGGCGGGCGGCGCTGCGCACCTGGGAGCGGCTGAACGACGACCCGGACCGGCCGATGCTCAACCGGGCGGTGCGGCGGACCTATCCGCCGGGGTCGACGTTCAAGGTGGTGACCGCGGCGGCGGCGCTGGACGCGGGGGTGGTCCGGGACCCGGACGCGGCGACCCGCTCCCCCGACCCGTACACCCTGCCGGGGACGCGGACGCGGCTGACGAACGAGGTGGCGGGGTGCGCGGACGCGTCGCTGCGGTCGGCGTTCGAACTGTCCTGCAACACGGTGTTCGCCAAGCTCGGTGTCGACGTGGGGGTGAGCGCGCTGGCCGGGACGGCCGAGGCGTTCGGCTTCAACGACGACGAGCTGCGCGTCCCCTTCTCGGTGGCGCGGTCCACCTTCGACCGGTCGGTGGACCGGGCGCAGCTCGGGCTGTCGGCGATCGGGCAGTACAACACGCGGGCGACGCCGTTGCAGATGGCGATGGTGGCGGCGGCGGTCGCCAACGGGGGGCAGGTGCGGACGCCGTACCTGGTGGAGCGGACGACGCGGGCGGGCGGCGGGATCGTGTCGGCGGCCGGGTCGCGGCCGGCGCGGCAGGCGATGCGGCCGTCGACGGCCGTCTGGCTGAAGCGGCTGATGACGGGGGTGGTGGAGGACGGCACGGGCGGGAACGCGGCGATCCGCGGCGCGATCGTGGGCGGCAAGACGGGGACGGCCCAGCACGGCGTGGGGAACTCCGGGACGCCGTACGCGTGGTTCGTGTCCTGGGCGCAGGACGAGGGCGACCTGGAGCCGCGGGTGGCGGTCGCGGCGGTGGTGGAGGGGACGGCGGCGGACCACGGGGAGGTCAGCGGGGGCGGGCTGGCGGCGCCGGTGGCGCGGGCGGTGATGGAGGCGGTACTGAAGGGGTGAGCCCGCTCGCTGTTTCCTCGAAGGGCGAAGTGCTCAGGGAAGGCTCTCGACGTGCCGGACGGGCTGGGGTGCTCGGTCTGACGCTCAGCGGCGGTCGATCGCGGTGAGGTCGATGTCGACGGGGAAAGGGACGGTGAGCTTGAGGCGGTTGTGGAAGATGCCGAGCAGGCCGTAGCTCTTGGTCGCGGGGTCGAGTTCGTAGGCGTAGACGACGGGCAGGCCGTCGTTCTGCTCGACGCGCCAGTAGTGCGGGATCTTCGCCTGGGCGTATTTGCGGGGCTTGACCTCGCGGTCGCGCGCTTCCGACTCCTTGGACACGACCTCGACGGCGATCACGACGTCCTCCGGCCCGTACCAGGTCTGCCCCGGGCCCTGGTAGGCATCGGCCTGGAACACGAGAACATCAGGTTCGGGCCGGTTGCGCCCGTCCAGCCTCACGGTCATCTGCGGCATGACCTTCAGCCCCTCCGGCGCCTGGGCGAGCAGGGCGTTGTCCAGCAGGCGGATGGCGAGTGCGTGGAAATTGGTCTGCGGACTCACGAAGACAAGACTCCCGTCGATCAGCTCCGTATGCGGAGGCAGGTTGGGAAGCTCGTCGAGGTCGTCCGCCGTCCAGCCGCCCTCCGGCGGACGGGGCCACTGGTAGTCGTCGCCCAGCCCGTAGTCGCGTGCGGCGCTCATGATCGCTCCCATGTGCCGGAGTCTCGCTGACGTGGTCAGCGTACCCACGACATTTACCGACACCGCCCCCCTTCGAGCGATCTCGCCCCGTGCCCTTGACGGCCCTCTTCTTTACTCGCGGTCAATAAGTGACGCCCAAGGGATTGACGCGCTTGCTGACGAGCAGTCTCATAAGAGGGAGTAACTGCGGGTAACACGAACTGTCCCGAACTCCCGAGGTGGACCACCATGACGACCCTGACGGAAGCCGACGCGCTCGACGGGCTGCGCGACGCGCTCGGCCTGCTCAAGGACCGGGAGCAGGTGGCCGAACGGCTGCTCGACTCTTCCGCCAAGCACTCGTTCGACCCGGACAAGGAGCTGGACTGGGACGCGCCCTTCGAGGAGGGCAAGTGGTTCTGGCCGCCGGAGCTGGTGTCGCTGTACGACACCCCGCTGTGGAAGCGGATGAGCGAGGAGCAGCGCGTCCTGCTCTCCCAGCACGAGGCCGCGGCGCTCGCCTCGCTCGGCATCTGGTTCGAGCTGATCCTGATGCAGCTGCTGGTGCGGCACATCTACGACAAGTCGGCGACCAGCGCGCACGTGCGGTACGCGCTGACCGAGATCGAGGACGAGTGCCGGCACTCGAAGATGTTCGCCCGGCTGATATCCCGCGGCGGCACCCCGTGGTACCCGGTGAGCCCGGTCCACCAGCACCTCGGGCGGCTCTTCAAGACCATCTCGACCACGCCGGGGTCGTTCACCGCGACCCTGCTCGGTGAGGAGGTCCTGGACTGGATGCAGCGGCTGACCTTCCCCGACGAGCGCGTCCAGCCGCTGATCCGGGGGGTCACGCGCATCCACGTCGTGGAGGAGGCCCGGCACGTCCGGTACGCCCGTGAGGAGCTGCGCCGCCAGATGGTGACGGCCCCGAAGTGGTCGCAGGAGTTCACCCGCATCACCTCCGGGGAGTTCGCCCGGGTCTTCTCCGTCGCCTTCGTCAACCCCGAGGTCTACACGAACGTCGGGCTGGACAGGCGCCAGGCGCTCGCCCAGGTCAAGGCCAGCGGCCACCGCAAGGAGATCATGCAGACCGGCGCGAAGCGCCTGACCGACTTCCTGGACGACATCGGGGTGCTGCGCGGCGCCGGGCGGCGGCTGTGGAAGTCATCCGGTCTGCTGGCCTGAGCCGATCACCGGCCCGCGGGACCGCGGGGGCGGTTACCCTGCGGGTCATGACCCCGCAGGCTCCCACCCCCGCCTACCGCAGGCTCAGCGTCGAGGAGCGTCGCGGCCAGCTCCTCGACGCCGCGCTCACCCTCTTCGCGCACCGGCCACCGGAGGAGATCTCCCTCGACGACGTGGCGGAGCAGGCCGGGGTCTCCCGCCCGCTCGTGTACCGGTACTTCCCCGGCGGCAAGCAGCAGCTCTACGAGGCCGCCCTCCGCTCGGCCGCCGACGAACTGCGCCTCTGCTTCGACGAACCCCGCGAGGGCCCGCTGCTGCACCGGCTCACCCGCGCCCTCGACCGCTACCTCGCCTTCGTCGACGAGCACGACACCGGCTTCAGCGCGCTGCTGCGCGGCGGCAGCGTCGTGGAGACCTCCCGTACGACGGCCATAGTGGACGGCGTCCGGCGGGCCGCCGCCGAGCACATCATGAGCCACCTCGGTGTGACGGACCCCGGCCCCCGGCTGCGGATGACCGTACGGATGTGGATCACGGCGGTGGAGGCCGCCTCGCTGATCTGGCTCGACGAGGAGAAGGACCCGCCCGTCGAGGAACTGCGCGACTGGCTCGTGGAGCAGTTCGTCGCCGTACTGTCGGTCACCGCGCAGCGCGACCCGCAGACCTCGGCGGTGGTCGAGACGCTCGCGGAGGATGTCTGACACTGGTGCCGTGAAGAGCGAAGACACTCCCTTCGAGGGCGGGCCCATGGACGGCCGGGTGCTGCCGGTCCTGGTGGGGATGACCGGGCACCCGCCGAAGACGTACCGCATCCCCGTCCCCGCCCCGGAGGGCGGCCCGCCCACCGTGCTCGTCTACCGGCGGGCACCGCGCGGCGGCGGCCCGCGGATCGCCTTCGCGCGCTGGAAGTACGTGTACGCCCCCGACGGCGTCCCCCGCCGCACCGGGCCCCGGTGGCCCTGGTCGAAGCCGGGGACGCGGCCGGGAACGCGTCCGGGGACGGCACCCGGCGCCGCGCCGGACGCCACGCCAGGCGCCACGCCGGGCGGCAAGCCGGACGACGCCCACGGGTGACCGGGTTGCGCCGCCAGGCGCACACTCGGCGCGCGCGCCCGCGCAGGCCGCCCGATGCTCGCCGTGCGGGCGGAGGGGCCGCCCGCACGGCGGAGGTGATGACATGTCAGAAAAACTTCTGCGCCTGGTGTGTACGGCGGCGGTGGCGACCGGGATCGCCCTCGCGCCCGGCAACGCGACGGCCGGAACGGGAACCCCCGAGGCCGGAGCCGGCCCCCAGGCCGCCGCGCCGTCCCTCGCCGGACTGCTGACGGACCTTCAGCGGCTGTACCGGGAAGCCGAGAAGGCCACCGAGACCTACAACGGCACCGCCGAGAAGCTGCGCACGCAGCGCGCCGACGTCGAGCGGCTCGACGCCGAGCTGTCCCGGGCCCGGCTCAGCCTCCACGACAGCCGGGGCGCGGCCGGCCGGCTCGCCCGTCAGCAGTACCAGAGCAGCAGCGGACTCTCCCCCTACCTGCGGCTGCTGCTGGCCCGCGACCCGCAGCACGCCCTGGAGCAGCGGCAGGTGATCGGGCGGCTGGCCCGGGACCGGGTCGCGACCGTCGGCCGGCTGGAGGGCGACGAGAAGCGGGCCGGGAAGCTGGCCGGGCGGGCGCGGGAGGCGCTGGAGCGCCGGCTCGACCTCGCCGAGCAGCAGAAGGAGCAGCGGGACACCGTACGGGAGAGGCTGCGGGACGTGGAGGAGATGATCGCCTCGCTCGGCCCGGAGCGGATGGCGGCACTGACCGCGCTGGAGGAGGACCGGGCCGCCGAGGCGCAGGACCGCTTCCTGGCCTCCGGCGCGCTGGGCGACAGCGGTGGCAGTAATGGCAGCGATAGCAGCACTGATCGTGGTGACAGCGGTGGCAGCGCTGATCGTGGTGACGGCGGTGACCGTACGGAAGAGGGCCGTGGCGATGACGGCAGGCCGTCCGCCGCCGGCGACCGCGCGCTGCGCTTCGCCGTGGAGCAGCTCGGCAAGCCCTACCGCTGGGGCGCCGAGGGCCCCGACTCCTTCGACTGCTCGGGGCTGACCTCGGTCGCCTGGGAGCGGGCCGGGACGCCGATCCCCCGCACCAGCCAGGAGCAGTGGGCCCGCCTGGAGCGCGTCCCGCTCGACCGGCTGCGCCCCGGGGACCTGGTCGTCTACTTCCCCGAGGCGACCCATGTGGCGATGTACCTGGGCGACGGGAAGGTCGTGCAGGCCCCGCGCCCCGGCGCCCGGGTCAAGGTGTCCCCGATCGCGGCCAACCCGGTCCTCGGCGCCGTACGGCCCGACCCCGGCGGCGAGCCGGTGGCGCACTACGCGCCGCCGAGGCTGCCCGACGGGGCGGCGGGCGGGTCGGACGAGGGGTACGCGGAGACTCAGGCGCCCGCCGCGCCCGAGACCTCCATCAGATAGCCCTCGGCCTTCTTCGGGTCGTAGAAGAAGTTCTCGAAGTCGGACGGGTCGTCGAAGCCGTTGGCGAAACGGTCGGCTACGGGCTGGAGTTCACCGGCGGCGCCGATCAGGTTCAGGACGTGCTCCGGGGGCGGCGCCAGCATCGCGTTGGTCCACTTGGTGACGTGCCGGGCGACGTCCCAGTAGCGGTCGAAGGCGGCCCGCATCCAGGTCTCGTCGAACTCCTTCTCGCCGTGCTCCAGGATCGAGGCGAGGTAGGAGGCGGCGCACTTGGCCGCCGAGTTGGAGCCCTGGCCGGTGATCGGGTCGTTGGCGACGACCACGTCGGCGACGCCGAGCACCAGGCCGCCGCCGGGGAGGCGGCCGACGGGGTTGCGGACGGTGGGGGCGTAGCGCCCCGCGAGGGTGCCGCCGGCGTCGGTCAGTTCGACCCGGGTGGCCCGCGCGTACTCCCAGGGAACGAACTTCTCCATCAGCTCCAGGGTCAGCGAGAGGTGCTCCGCCGGGTCCCTGACGTCCTTGAAGGCGTCGAGCGGGCCGCCGGGTATCCCCTCCCAGAAGAGGATGTCCGCGCGGCCGGAGGTGGTGAACGTCGGCATGACGAAGAGTTCGCCGACGCCGGGGACGAGGTTGCAGCGGACCGCGTCGAAGTCGGGGTGCTCCGGACGCGGGCCCAGACCGTGGACGTAGGAGACGGCGAGGGCGCGCTGCGGCTCGCCGTACGGGGAGCGCTCCGGGTCGCGGGCGAACATCTGGACCAGCTCGCCCTTGCCGGCGGAGACCAGGACCAGGTCGTAGGCGCGGGAGAAGTAGTCGAGGTCGCCGACGGCCGCGCCGTGCACGACGAGCTGGCCGCCGCGCTGGGCGAAGGTTTCCATCCAGCCGGCCATCTTCACCCGCTGGTCGACGGAGTGGGCGTAGCCGTCGAGCCGGCCCACCCAGTCGATGGCGCGCTGGGTGGGGCCCGGGTCGTGCGAGCCGGGGGCGGCGACGGAGACGCCGAGGCCCTCCGCCTTCGGGGCCTGGGACTCCCAGAAGTTCAGCCCCAGGTCGCGCTCGTGCTGGAGGGCGGTGTGGAACATGCACTGCGTCGACATGACCCGGCCCGTGCGGATCTCGTCGGCGGTCCGGTTGGACATCAGGGTGACCTCGTAGCCGTGCGACTGGAGGCCGAGGGCGAGCTGGAGGCCGGACTGGCCGGCTCCGACGACGAGTATCTTCCGCATACGGGGGGGGTCTCCTGGTCGGTGCTGCTCGGACAGTCGGTGCTACTCGGGTGTTTCGTCCAGCGCGTGGCCCACGAGGGACAGCAGGGTCTCGACGACCGAGATCCGGTTCCGCGCGTCCATGATCATTACGGGTATGTGCCGGGGGACCGTCAACGCCTCCCGCACGTCCTCCGCGTCGAACCGCTCGCTGCCGTCGAAGTGGTTGACGGCCACGACGTAGGGCATCCCGCAGCTCTCGAAGTAGTCCAGCGCGGGCCAGCAGTCCTTCAGCCGGCGGGTGTCGGCCAGGACGACAGCGCCTATCGCGCCGCGCACCAGGTCGTCCCACATGAACCAGAACCGCTGCTGGCCCGGGGTGCCGAACAGGTAGAGCACCAGGTCGTCGTCGAGCGTGATGCGGCCGTAGTCCATGGCCACGGTGGTGGTCAGCTTGTCCGGCGTGGCGGTGAGGTCGTCGGTGCCCTCGCTCGCCCGGGTCATCAGCGCCTCGGTCTCCAGGGGCTCGATCTCCGAGACGGCCTTGACCAGGGTGGTCTTGCCGACGCCGAAGCCGCCCGCCACGACGATCTTCGTCGCCACCGGGGCGCGGTCCCGGTCGGTCTGCCAGGGCCTGAGGGGCTCGTCTGCCTCGACGAGCGGGGAACCGCCGAAGGTGGCGGGGTCAGAGACGGCGGAGTCCACTCAGCACCCTTTCCAGCAGCGCGCGCTCCGGACGGCCCGTGCCGTGACCGGTACCGGTGCCATATACACGGATCTTTCCCTGGTCCGCGAGGTCGCTGAGGAGCACCCGGACCACACCGAGCGGCATCCTCAGCAGCGCGGAGACCTCGGCCACCGTCCGCATCCGGCGGCAGAGTTCGACGATGGCCCGCATCTCCGGCATCACCCGGGAGGTGAGCCCGCCTCCCCCACTGCCGAGAACGTGGGAGGTGCCCCCGTCCAGCTCCCTGCGCTGCTCGGCAACCTCCAGCGCCGCGGTGCCCGCGGTGGCCCCGACGAACGTCTCGACGAGCAGGACGTGGCTGAAGCGGGTACGGCCGCCGGTGAGCGAGTACGGGCGGACGCGGGCGGGTCTGCTTCCGCCGCGTACGGGCAGCCGGGATTTCCCGCTCTTCGGTGACCGGCTCATCGCGGGCTCCCCGCCGACTCGGACTCCAGGGACGCGCGCAGTTCGCTGCGCAGCTCCGGGGTCAGCACGTGGCCGGCGCGGCCCACGAACAGCGCCATGTGGTACGCCACGACGCTCAGGTCCACGTCGGCGGAGCCGTGCACGCCGAGCAGCGAGCCGTCGCTGATCGACATCACGAAGAGGCTGCCCTCCTCCATGGCGACCATGGTGTGCTTCACGGCGCCGGAGTCCATCAGCTTGGCGGCGCCGATGGTCAGGCTGCCGATGCCGGAGACGATGGTGGCGAGGTCGGCGGCGGAGCCGCGCGGGCCTCGGGTGCGCTGTCCCGGGACCCGGCGGGCGGCGTCGTTGCTCCCGGGATCGGAGGAGAGCAGCAGCAGTCCGTCGGAGGAGACCACCGCGACGGAGAGGATGCCGGGCACCTCCTCGACGAGGTTGGTGAGCAGCCAGTGCAGGTTGCGGGCTTCACTGCTCAGTCCGTAGGTACTGGGCGCGGTCAACTGCTTGCCTCCTCGACGGTGCCCCCCGTGGTTTCTGCGGTGCTCCCCGGCGCGGCGTCCGGCGCCTGCCGGGTGTGCTCCTCGGTGAACTCCGCCTCGACGTCGCGCCGGCCGGCCTGGGCGCCCTGGTGGAAGCCGCCGAGGCGGCGGCGGAGCGCGTCGGCGTCGACGGCACCCGTGCGGGGGCGGGGCGCCGCCGCGGGCTCGGCGGTCCTGGGGGTCCGCTTGGGCAGGCCCTTGTCGGTGACCGGGTCCCCGGCTTCGCCGGGCTCGTCGGGGACGCGGTCGTGGGCCGGTTCGGCCTCGGGTTCCGGTCCGGGTGCGGCGGTGTCGGGTTCCGTCCCGGACGCGGGCTCGGCGGTGGGGGGAGTGGCTGCCGGGCCGGGTTCGGGCGACGGGGCGGGGACGAGCAGCTCCATGGTGATCTCGGAGACGGCTTCGGAGGGAGGGGTGGGGGTAGTCTCCGGGTCGTCCGGCGCGGTGGCGGCCGGCTCTTCGGTGGCCGGCTCTTCGGTGGCGGCGGGAGCAGGCTCCTCGGTGCCGGAGGTGGCCGGCTCCTCGGTGGCCGGCTTCTCAGTGCCGGAGGTGGCCGGCTCCTCGGTGCCGGTGGGGTTCCGGTCATCAGGCCCGCCGGCCGGGGCCGCTCCGGCCGGCTCTGACCGCCGTACGGCCTCCTCCGCCAGGGTGACCACCGGGTCGCCCGGAGTGACCACCGGGTCGCCCGGAGTGGCCGCCGGGTCGCCCAAGGTGGCCACCGGGTCGCCGTTCTCCGCGCGGCCCGGCAGGACGTTGGAGTTGGCCTCCGCGTCGGCCCCCGGCAGGGTGACGGTGCCCGAGCCGTCGGTCAGGGGGGCGGCCGGGGCGACGGCCACCGGCGGGGCCTCGGCCAGCAGCGGCGTGGGCAGGACCACGACGGCGGCGATCCCGCCCTGCTTCTGCGCGCGCAGCCGCACCCGGGCGCCGTGCCGGTGGGCGAGGCGGGCCACGACGTACAGGCCGAGCCCGAGTCCGTCCGCGTCCTCGCCCTCCTCCCGCTGCTCGTAGGGGGCCTCGGGGTCGAACTCCTTGAGGCGGGCGTTGAGCCGCTCCAGCCGCTCCTTCTCCATGCCGATGCCCTCGTCCTGGACGGAGAGCATGACCTCGCCGTTCTCCAGCAGCCAGCCGGAGACCTCGACGGGGAGCTCCGGCGGCGAGAACGCGGTGGCGTTCTCCAGGAGTTCGGCGAGGAGGTGGGACAGGTCGTCGGCGGCGAACCCGGCCACGTGCGCGTGCGGCGGCAGCGCGGCGATGCGGACCCGCTCGTACCGCTCGATCTCGCTGACGGCGGCGCGCACCACGTCGACCAGCGGTACCGGTCCGGCGCTGTGCTGGACGTGCTCGGTGCCGGCCAGCACCAGCAGGTTCTCGCTGTGCCGGCGCATGACGGTGGCGAAGTGGTCGAGCTTGAAGAGGGTGGCCAGGCGGTCGGGGTCCTGCTCCCGCTCCTCCATCGACTCGATGACGCCGAGCTGGCGTTCGACCAGGCCGAGGGTGCGCAGCGCGAGGCTGACGAAGGTGGAGCCGATGGACTGGCGGACCTGTTCGAGGCGGGCGGCGGACTCGGCGAGTTCGGCGCGGAGTTCCTCGCGGGCGTCGGCCATCTTCTGCCGCTGGCCGACGAGGTGCTTGCGGTCGGCTTCGAGGGTGGTGACCCGCTCGGCGAGCGTCACGGCGTGCGCATGCAGGGTGTTGACGGAGCGGACGGCCTTGGCGAACTCGTCGTTGCGGCCGGTGAAGGTGACCGGTTCCTCGGCGGCCGGGTTCTCGGCGTCGGCGAGCCGGGCGGTGCCGCGGCGCAGCGCCGACAGGGGCCGGGTGAGGCTGCGGGCCATGGCGGTGGCGATGCCGACGGCGACCAGCATCAGCGCGCCGAGGACGGCGACACGCAGCTCCAGCGCGGTGACGTCGTCGTCGCGGAGTCGGGCGAGGTCCTTGGTGCGCCGGTCGTAGAGGGCGGACTCGGCGCCGCGCATGGCGTCGACGCGGGCGGAGAGCGCGGCGGTGAGCTTGGTGACGCTGGTGCCGAGGTCGTCGTCGGAGAGTTCGGGCCGGTCGGTGAGGGCGGCCAGGTACTTCTCGGCGGTGTCGGCCTCGGGGCCGGTGACGGTGGCGTCGTAGCGCTCCTTGGTCGCCTCCGGTGCGCTGGAGCGGAAGTCGGCGAGGGCGGCGTCGGAGCGCACCCGGGCCTCCTGCGCGGCGGCGGCGAGCGCGTCGCGCTGCTCGGTGTCGGCCTCCGAGCTGGTGCTGGTCTCGGCCGGCAGGCCGGTGACGGGGTCGTAGGTGGTCTGGGTGGAGCGCGGCACGCTGAGGGCGGCGACCAGCAGGCCGCGGGCGGCGGCGGCCTGCTGCACGGCGGAGTCCAGCTCGGCGAGGGCGTACGCGCCGGCGCCCGCGCGGGGCGGCATCTCCTCGGCCAGTTCCTCGGCGAGGGCGTGGAGTTCGGTGATGACGGCGGAGTACGCGTCGTGCGCTTCGAGGGCGCTGCTCCTGCCGGTGAGGGCCGCGCGGCGCAGGGCGGTGACGGCGTCGAGGTCCTCACGCAGGGCGGCGGGCGTGTCGGGGTCGGCGCGCACCTCCTCGACCTGCCGGTCGACCCGGGCGCCGCGCTGCTCGGAGGGGGCCTTGGACTTCGGGCGTCCGGCGGCGATGTAGGGGGTGACCTCGTCGCGTTCGTCGGCGAGGGAGTGGGCGAGGGTGAGCGCGTCCTGGGTCCGCTCGGCGAGCGTCACCAGGTCCTGGGAGTCCTTGAGCTGCTCGGAGGCGGTGAGCAGCGAGGGCGCTCCGGCGCCGGCGATCGCGGCGGCCACCACCAGGACGGCGACGATCAGCCGGTTGCGTACGTGGGTGGGGCGGCCCTTGCCGACAGGGACGGCCGGAGCGGGGGTTCCCGAGGCTCCTGAGGCTCCGGGGGTCACGGCGGTCCCGGGGGCTACGGCGGTCCCGGGGGTTCCGGCGGTCCCGGGGGTTGCGGGGCTTCGCTCGGCTCCCTCGGCGGGGGCCGTCTGCTTGCCTGTGCGACGAGGCCGCGTCTTCTGCACCGGTGCTCGCATTCCTGACTCGTGTACCCGTGGACCCGGGTGGCGCTGTCGTCAACTGGCCGACCGGTCCGTGCGTCCGATCCCGAGCCGTGGTCCGTGCTCGGAGCGGACGGGGCCCCCGTCGGCTCCCGACCCTCCCAGTGCCCATGGGCACCGGGTGCGCAACCCCTGGCCCGCCACCCGAAGGAGTGAACCCCGGAGGTTAGTTGAGGAGCAAGTTGCTCCTGAACACCGGACGGACGGGTGGGGCGGGCCGGTTGGACGTCGGCGGCGGGGCGGTGGCAGGATGTGCCGCCACGCTCCGGGCGACCCCGGTATTCCGCCCCAAATCAGGCGCCTGACCTGCGGGGCAGTACCGAACTCGGCGCTCTCGCCGTCCGCTTGCGGAGGAGGTGGAGAGCTGGTGCAGACTGATCCGATGCGCACGGACCTGGTCTCGGAACCCAGTACCTCCCAGCATCCCAACGAGGACTTCGCGAGCGTCGCGCTACCGGCCTCGGGACAGGGCGGTGCGGTCGTCCTGCTGGACGGGGTGACGCCGCCCCGGGACGCGACGGGGTGCCGACACTCGGTGCCGTGGTTCACCGCGCGCCTCGGCGGCGCGCTGACCGAACTGACCGTTTCACTCCCGGATGTTCCCCTCGCCGACGCGCTCTCCCGCGCCATCGCGTCTACCGCCGAGGCGCACGCCTCAACCTGTGACCTTTCTCACCCGCGCACCCCGCAGGCGACCGTGGTGCTGGTCCGCTGGTCACCGGCGTCGGTGGAGTACCTGGTCCTGTCCGACTCGGCGCTGCTCGTCGAGGCGCCGGACGGCACGGTCACGGCGCTCCTCGACGACCGGCTGGCCCGGCTCCCCCGCGCCTCGCTCGCCACGGACGCGGCGGTCGACAGGGACCTCCGCAACAAGGAGGGCGGTTTCTTCACCGCGGCGGCCGACCCGTCGGTGGCGTCGCGCGCGGTGACGGGGACGCTGCCGCGCGGCGACGTACGGGCGCTGGCGGCGCTGACGGACGGGGCCACGCGGTGGGTGGAGAAGTTCCGCGAGGGCGACTGGGCGGACTGTCTGCGGGTGGTCCGCAAGGAGGGCGCGCAGGCGCTGGTGGACCGGGTGCGGCAGCTGGAACGCGCGGACGACCGGAGCGGCGGGCGGGTGTTCCTGGGCCGGAGCAAGACCCACGACGACGCGACGGTGGCCTACGTCGAGCTGTGAGCGCGGGCACCGCTTCCGCGGGCGCGGGTCACTTCTCCATGCCGCGGTTCAGCTCGTGCAGCAGCCGGGCCAGTTCGGAGACCTCGCGGGGGTTCCAGTCGGCGAGGCGTCCGGCGTAGCGGGCGCGGCGGGCCTCGCGGACCCGGCGGACGCGGTCGTGTCCCTCCTGGGTGAGGGTGACGAGCCAGGCGCGGCCGTCGCCGGGGTCGGGTTCGCGGGCGACCAGGCCCAGCTCCTCCAGGGCGCGCAGCTGCCGGGACATCGTCGCCTTGCCGACGCCGATGAAGGCGGCAAGTTCGGTGGCCCGCTGTCCGCCCAGCTCGCCCAGCCGGACGAGGAGTCCGTACGCGGAGGACTCCAGGTCGGGGTGGACCTCGCGGGCCATCTCGGCCTGGTTGGCCCGCGCCCGGCGCAGCAGCACCGTCAGCTCGCGTTCGAGCGCGAGGAACTCGGGGTGGTTCGTGTGGTCCGTGCCGTTGCCCGGCCCGCCCGTTCCGACCCGGCGTCCGTCGCCGTTCCCGCTCTGGTGCACGTCAGTTTCCCGCCTCGGTCTTCCGGTCCTGAAAGTTTCCGCCGCACGCCGCCGTCGCCGCAGCTCGGCAAGTATTTCGCAGGCTTAGACCAACGGCGGCTACCGGACCCCCTTCCCAGCGGTGGGTCTACGTGCGTAGCGTCGTTCCCGCACCCGCAATGGCATGCTCACGCCGACTCTGCCATCTCCGCACTGTCTCCGCGGTGCCTCCGCGGTGCCTCCGCGGCGTCCGCGGTACGGGTCGGCCCGTCCCCCACCGAGCACCACGAGCCCACGAAAGGCCCGTCATGCCCGTGCACAGACCCGGACCCGCCCGCGGCCGGCGCCTCGCCGCCCTCGGGAGCCTGCTCGCCGCCTTCTCGCTCCTCCTCACCCTGCCCTCGGCCGCCGCCGACACCCCCGTGCGCGGCACGGCGTACATGGGCATGGGCGTCCCGGCGCACGACGGGGAGCACGGCACCCCCGTCCCCGGTGACGCCACCCAGACCGAGGGGGTCGACGTCTCCAGCCACCAGGGCAACGTCGCCTGGTCGACCCTGTGGAGCAGCGGCGTCAAGTGGGCCTACGTGAAAGCCACCGAAGGGACGTACTACACCAATCCCTACTTCACCCAGCAGTACAACGGCTCGTACAACGTCGGCATGGTCCGGGGTTCGTACCACTTCGCCACCCCGGACACCACCAGCGGCGCCACCCAGGCCAACTACTTCGTCGACCACGGCGGCGGCTGGTCCAAGGACGGCAAGACGCTGCCCGGCGCGCTGGACATCGAGTGGAACCCGTACGGGGCGTCCTGCTACGGCAAGACGCAGAGCCAGATGGTCAGCTGGATCCGCGACTTCCTGACCACCTACAAGGCCCGCACCGGCCGGGACGCCGTCATCTACACGGCGACCAGCTGGTGGACGGAGTGCACCGGCAACTACAGCGGCTTCGCCACCGCCAACCCGCTGTGGGTCGCCCGGTACGCCTCGGCGGTCGGCACGCTGCCGGCCGGCTGGAGCTACTACACGATGTGGCAGTACACCTCGTCCGGCCCGACCGTCGGTGACCACAACAAGTTCAACGGAGCGCTCGACCGCGTGGTCGCGCTCGCCAACGGCTGACCGCCGCGCGGGGCCCCGGTGCCGTGGCACCGGGGCCCCGCGCCGTGCCGTCACGCCGCGACCGGGACCTCGCTGGTCGCGGGCGCCAGCGCCAGCTCCAGCACCTGGCGGACGTCGGTGACGGCGTGGACGTCGAGCTTGTCCAGCACCTCCGCCGGGACGTCGTCCAGGTCGGGCTCGTTCCGCTTGGGGATGATCACCGTGGTGATCCCCGCGCGGTGCGCGGCGAGCAGCTTCTGCTTCACGCCGCCGATCGGCAGCACCCGCCCGGTCAGCGACACCTCACCGGTCATCGCCACGTCCGTGCGGACCAGCCGCCCGGAGAGCAGCGAGGCCAGGGCGGTCGTCATGGTGACGCCCGCGCTGGGGCCGTCCTTGGGGACCGCGCCGGCCGGGAAGTGGATGTGCGCTCCCCGGTCCTTCAGGTCGCCCACCGGCAGCTCCAGTTCGGCGCCGTGGCTGCGCAGGAAGCTCAGCGCGATCTGCGCCGACTCCTTCATCACGTCGCCGAGCTGGCCGGTCAGGGTCAGGCCCGCCGCGCCCGTCTCGGGGTCGGCGAGCGACGCCTCGACGTAGAGGACGTCGCCGCCCGCCCCGGTGACCGCCAGACCGGTGGCCACACCCGGCACCGAGGTGCGGCGCTCCGCCGGGTCCTGGGCGGACTCCGGTACGTGGTGCGGCCGTCCGATCAGGTCGCGCAGGTGCTCGGCGGTGACGGTGAACGGCAGTTCCCGCGTCCCCAGTTCGTGCCGGGCGGCGACCTTGCGCAGCAGCCGGGCGATCGACCGCTCCAGGGTGCGCACGCCCGCCTCGCGGGTGTACTCCCCGGCCAGCCTGCGCAGCGCGCCCTCGTCGACGCTCACCTCGCCGGCCTCCAGGCCGGCCCGCTCCAGCTGGCGCGGGAGCAGGTGGTCCCGGGCGATGACGACCTTCTCGTCCTCGGTGTAGCCGTCCAGGCGGACCAGCTCCATGCGGTCGAGCAGTGCCTCCGGGATGGCTTCGAGCACGTTGGCGGTGGCCAGGAAGACCACGTCGCTGAGGTCGAGTTCGACCTCCAGGTAGTGGTCGCGGAAGGTGTGGTTCTGCGCCGGGTCGAGGACTTCGAGGAGGGCCGCCGCGGGGTCGCCGCGGAAGTCCGAGCCCACCTTGTCGATCTCGTCGAGCAGGACCACCGGGTTCATCGACCCGGCCTCCTTGATCGCGCGGACGATCCGGCCGGGCAGCGCGCCGACGTAGGTACGGCGGTGGCCGCGGATCTCCGCCTCGTCGCGGACGCCGCCGAGCGCGACGCGGACGAACTCGCGGCCCATCGCGTGCGCCACGGACTCGCCGAGGCTGGTCTTGCCGACACCGGGCGGGCCGACGAGGGCGAGCACCGCGCCGCCGCGACGGCCGCCGACGACCCCGAGCCCCCGGTCGCTGCGCCGCTTGCGCACCGCCAGGTACTCGATGATCCGCTCCTTCACGTCGTCGAGACCGGCGTGCTCGGCGTCCAGGACCGCCTGCGCGCCCTGGATGTCGTAGGCGTCCTCGGTCCGCTCGTTCCAGGGCAGTTCGAGGACGGTGTCGAGCCAGGTGCGGATCCAGGAGCCCTCGGGGGACTGGTCACTGGACCGCTCCAGCTTCTCGACCTCCTTCAGCGCGGCCTCGCGGACCTTCTCTGGCAGGTCGGCGGCGTCTACGCGGGCGCGGTAGTCGTCGGACTCCTCACCTTCCTTCTCCCCGTTCAGCTCGCGCAGTTCCTTGCGGACCGCTTCGAGCTGGCGGCGGAGCAGGAACTCGCGCTGCTGCTTGTCGACGCCCTCCTGGACGTCCTTGGCGATGGTCTCGGCGACGTCCTGCTCGGCGAGGTGGTCGCGGAGCTGCTTGGTGGCGAGCCTCAGCCGGGCGACCGGGTCGGCGGTCTCAAGGAGTTCGACCTTCTGGTCGGTCGTGAGGAACGGCGAGTAGCCGGAGTTGTCGGCGAGCGCGGAGATGTCCTCGATGGCCTGGACGCGGTCCACGACCTGCCAGGCGCCGCGCTTGCGCAGCCAGTCGGTGGCGAGGGCCTTGTACTCCTTGACCAGTTCGGTCACCTGGCCGGGAAGCGGCTCGGGGACGGACTCGTCGATACGGGTGCCCTCCACCCAGAGAGCGGCGCCCGGTCCGGTGGTGCCCGCGCCGATCCGCACGCGGCTCCGGCCCCGGATCAGCGCGCCCGGGTCGCCGTCGGCGAGGCGGCCGACCTGCTCGACCGTGCCGAGCACACCGGTGGCCGCGTAGGTGCCGTCGATCCGCGGCACCAGCAGCACCCTGGGCTTGCCGGACCCGGAACGGGCGGCGGCCTGGGCGGCCTCCACCGCGGCCCGCACCTCGGAGTCGCTCAGATCGAGCGGGACCACCATTCCCGGCAGCACGACCTCGTCGTCGAGCGGCAGCACGGGCAGGGCGAGCGACGTGAACGGTGTGGACTCAGCAGCCATGATCTCCCCTTCGGCAGTCAAGTTGAGTTGATTGCACTCAAGTACTCGACTCAATGCTTGACCGCCGCCGGTTGTTCCCCACCTTCTGTTCGCTCTCGGCGATCAGGGACCGGGGCCCCCGGGGAGGGGGGTGTCAGGATGACGGAATGACCGTCCACGAAATTCCCGAGGTCCTGGACCGTCGCGCGGGCCCCTACGGCGAGGTCGTCCTGCGCCGCCACGGCGAGCTGCTCCAGATCATCGCCAACGGCTGCTTCCTGATGGACACCTCCGACGGCCGCTCCGAGCGACTGCTGATCGACGCGGCACTGGCCGCGCTCCCCGCCGGCCGCCGGGAGCCGCGGGTGCTCGTCGGCGGCCTCGGCGTCGGCTTCTCCCTGGCGCACGCGGCCCGGCAGGCCGACTGGGGCGGGATCACGGTGGTCGAGCGCGAGCCGGCCGTCATCGGCTGGCACCGGGACGGCCCGCTGTCCGCCCTCACCCGCGAGGCGCTCGCCGACCCCCGCACCGAGATCGTCGAAGCGGACCTGGTCGGTTACGTCAATGAGACTTCCGCCACATACGACGCACTCTGCCTCGACATCGACAACGGCCCCGGCTGGACCGTCACCGAGGGCAACGGGGGGCTCTACGGACCGTCCGGACTGGCGGCCTGCGCACGGGTGTTGAACCCCGGCGGAGTGCTCGCCGTGTGGTCCGCGCAGCCCTCCCCGGATTTCGAAGAAACCTTGCGTAATGCCGGTTTCCAGCAGGTGCGTACCGAAGAGATCCCGGTTGCCCGGGGCGTTCCGGACGTCGTGCATATCTGCGTCAGGCCTGGATAGCAAAGGCCCGGTGACTCCCCGTACGCTGCTGCTCTGACGCGGATCATTCAAGCGTCGACCGCAGCCATGGGATCACCCCACGGATTCCGTTAAAGCACACCTCAGGGGCGGGCGATGGAGCAGACACAGACCTCCCACAACGGCACGGCGACGGCTACCCAGGGCGCACAGCGCCGGGTGCTGGTGGTCGAGGACGACCAGACGATCGTGGACGCCATCGCGACCCGCCTGCGTGCCGAGGGATTCCTGGTGCAGACGGCCGGCGACGGTCCGGCCGCCGTCGACACGGCGGAGGCCTGGCAGCCCGACCTGCTGATCCTCGACATCATGCTGCCCGGCTTCGACGGCCTGGAGGTCTGCCGCCGGGTGCAGGCCCAGCGGCCGGTGCCGGTGCTGATGCTCACCGCCCGCGACGACGAGACGGACATGCTGGTCGGGCTCGGCGTCGGCGCCGACGACTACATGACCAAGCCGTTCTCGATGCGCGAGCTGGCGGCGCGGGTGCACGTCCTGCTCCGCCGGGTGGAGCGCGCGGTCGTCGCCGCCTCCACACCGCGCAGCGGCATCCTCCGCCTGGGCGAGCTGGAGATCGACCACGCGCAGCGCCGGGTACGGGTGCGCAGCGAGGACGTCCACCTGACGCCCACCGAGTTCGACCTGCTGGTGTGCCTCGCGAACACACCCCGCGCGGTGCTCTCCCGGGAGCAGCTCCTGGCCGAGGTGTGGGACTGGGCGGACGCCTCCGGCACCCGCACGGTCGACAGCCACATCAAGGCGCTGCGCCGGAAGATCGGCGCCGAGCGCATCCGCACCGTGCACGGTGTGGGCTACGCGCTGGAGACCCCGACGCCATGAGCCGAGGGCGGGAAGCCGCACGGAGGAGCCCCGGCCCCCGGACCACCGGGGAACCCTGGGGCGGCGTACGCCCGTTCTCGATCAAGACCAAGCTCGGCGCGCTGGTCGTCACCTCGGTGCTGATCACCACCGGGCTGTCGGTGATCGCGGTGCACACCAAGACGGAGATGCGCTTCATCACGGTGTTCTCCATGATCGCCACGCTGCTGATCACCCAGTTCGTGGCGCACTCGCTCACCGCGCCGCTGGACGAGATGAACGCCGTCGCCCGGTCCATCTCGCACGGCGACTACACCCGCCGGGTCCGTGAGAACCGCCGCGACGAGCTGGGCGACCTCGCCCAGACGATCAACCACATGGCCGACGACCTGGAGACCCAGGACCGGCAGCGCAAGGAGCTGGTGGCGAACGTCTCGCACGAGCTGCGCACCCCCATCGCGGGCCTGCGCGCCGTGCTGGAGAACATCGTCGACGGCGTCACGGAGGCCGATCCCGAGACCATGCGCACGGCGCTCGGGCAGACCGAGCGGCTCGGCCGGCTGGTGGAGACGCTGCTCGACCTCTCCCGTCTCGACAACGGTGTCGTGCCGCTGCGCGCCCACCGGTTCGAGGTGTGGCCGTACCTGTCGGGGGTGCTGAAGGAGGCCAACATGGTCGCCTCGGCGCGCGCGGGCATCGCCTCCGGCTCCGGCAGCCACACGCGCAGCGACGTCCACCTGCGGCTCGACGTGGAGCCGCTGGGGCTGACCGTCCTCGCCGACCCCGAGCGCATCCACCAGGTGGTCGCCAACCTCATCGACAACGCGGTCAAGCACAGCCCGCCGCACGGCCGGGTCACGGTGAAGGCCCGGTGCGGCGACCGGCCGGACTCCCTGGAGCTGGAGGTCCTCGACGAGGGCCCCGGCATCCCGCGCTCGGAGTGGCACCGCGTCTTCGAGCGGTTCAACCGGGGCGCGGTGAGCCGGCCGCACGGCCCCGGCAGCGACGGCGGCACGGGGCTCGGACTGGCGATCGCGCGCTGGGCGGTGGACCTGCACGGCGGGCGGATCGGGGTGGCCGAATCCGAGCGGGGATGCCGGATTCTTGTCACTCTTCCGGGCCTGCCATCAACGCCAAGTTGACGTAAAGTTCCCTGCGGAGCCACATGATCCACGGGCGTCCGCGCTGGCGGACACGTGTGATCAGGCGGAGGCCCGCGCCCCAGGGGCGTCCGGGCCCGGTACCCCCTTCCCTGATGACGCGGAACCACGCTTGTTTCCCGCCATTTCCAGCGCCGAAACACGCTCCGCGATGTGACTTACGCGACGAAGGACCTGCCCGGCCTGACCATCCCGCTCTTGGAGGCGTAGCCTTTATTCCCGCTGTCCATCACCTTGTGAAGCGGAAGAGGGCGGTTGCCGCCGTGTCGCCACAGTCCCCCAGTAACTCGAGCATCTCCACCGACACCGACCAAGCGGGGAAGAACCCCGCGGCCGCGTTCGGTGCCAATGAGTGGCTCGTCGACGAGATCTATCAGCAGTACCTCCAGGACCCGAATTCGGTCGACCGAGCCTGGTGGGACTTCTTCGCCGACTACAAGCCGGGGGCGCCCGCCGCCCAGGCCGCGCCGGCCCCCACGGCCGCGGGGGCCGCGGAGACCACCGCGGCCCGGCCC
>NZ_JAVRHI010000047.1:0-6650 GCF_034105845.1 Streptomyces sp. CRN 30
GTGGGGGCCGGGCCGGTGCACCGGCCGGGCCCCCTCGTGTCGTACGGTCAGATCGCCGTGAGCGTCAGCCGCACGCCGGTCGGCGCCGTGTCCTGGATGTACGAGGCGAAGTCGGCCACGTCGTCGAAGGCGAAGCCGTACGCCCGGCCGTCCTCGGTGGCCGTGTGGACGGCCTTGGAGTAGTGGTTGGTGAGGTCCGTCCGGTAGAAGGACGAGGCGTCGGTCGTGGGCTGGGACGGGTGGCTGATCAGCGTCGAGCGGTTGAAGCCGGCGCCGAGGACCGCGGCCACGGGTCCGGTGGTGCCGTCGTTGGGCGCGGCGAGGTTGCCGTCGCAGAACAGGACGTCCCGGGTGGACGGCTTGGCGAACGACACCGCGGCGGGACCGTCGAAGGTGAACCGCTCCCCGCGCACCCGGCCGGTGAAGGTGCCCGCGTTGGTGGTGACGGTGAGGTCCCGGCCCGTGTAGGTGCTCCAGACCTCGTCGATGTACGGGGCGAAGTAGTCCTTGGCGAACAGCCCGGCGTCCAGGCCGTGACCGGGCGCGATGATGCGCGTGTCGTCCACCACGAGGTCCGCGAACCCCTCGGCCCGCCGGACGGCGGCGAAGGCGGCCGCGCGTCCGCCGGCGCGGACGGTGCCCGTCGTCTGCTCCTTCGCACCGGTCAGCCGGATGGCGAGCGGCACGCTGAACATGTCGACCATGGTGGTGTTGCAGAACATGCCGGCCGAGTTGTACGTGAACTCGGCGCAGTCGTGCAGCACGGCGTAGTTGGGGTCGGACTTCACCCAGCCGGCCGGGTACTGCAGGGCCGCGTTGCCGTTGCCGTCCGTGACCGCCTTGAACTTGAGCTTCTGCCCCAGCGCCACGTAGATGCGGCCCGACATGTAGGGCAGCGTCAGCCTGGTCTCGGCGCCGCTCGCGAGGCTGATCGCGTAGTCGGTGAAGCCGTCCGCGCCGTTGTCGGAGGCGGAGATCGGCGCGAGCGTGCCCTCGGGCGTCAGCCGCACCTGCCGGCCGTCCTGGTTGCCCACGACGTAGACGTGGACGGAGGCGTTGTCGAACGATCCGCTGTTGTTGACGATCGTCAGCGGAAGGGCGCCCGCGGCCTTCGTGCCCGCCCCCTCGCTCCCGGTCGGGCCCGCGAGGGCGTGCGGGGCCACCGCCGCGATGGCGGGAACGGCCACCGCCGCGCCGCCCAGGGCGAAGAGCATCTTGCGGCGGCCGAGGGGGCGCTGGTGACGAGCTGTCATGAGGGGGACTCTCCTTGGTGCTCTGCGCGGCGTGGATCGGTGTGGGGGGGGCGGTCCGACGCGACGCGCGCGGCATGAGAGCGCTCCCGGGAGTGCGTCGGTGGCGCGGACCGATCATGACTGTACGCACGCCAGTTGACCCGGCCAACTGCCCGGCAGCCCCCTCAAACGGCCCTGACCTGGGCTTACTTGTGAACGCTCGCTCACGACAGGGATGCTTAACCCGCCCTTAGGGATCACTTAAGGCGTTCCGGCCCCTCGCGCGGCCGGGTGCCGCTCCGGCCGGGGCGGTACAGGAACCCGCCCGCGGAATGTGACAGCGTGGACCCGCCGGTGATCACCCGGTGCACCACGCGGTGCGTCACCCGGCACGGACCACCGCCGGGGCAGGCACCCCAAGGGAAGACCCGTAAGGAGACCTCATGTCGAAGCCGCCCCTCCCCGAGGCCGCGGTGGCCCAGCTGAAGAAGCCGAACCCGGCGGTCATCGCCACCGTGCGGTCCGACGGGCACCCGGTGTCCACGGCCACCTGGTACCTCTGGGACGACGGCCGGGTGCTCATCAACATGGACGAGGGCCGCAAGCGCCTGGACCACCTGCGCAAGGACCCGCGCGTCACGCTGACCGTCCTGGACAGCGAGGACTGGTACACCCATGTGACCCTCATCGGACGGGTCGTCGAGATGCGCGAGGACCCGGACCTGACCGACATCGACCGGCTGTCGCGCCACTACCTCGACCAGCCGTACGCGCAGCGCGACCGCGCCCGGGTCAGCGCCTGGATCGAGATCGAGCGCTGGCACGGATGGGGCGCCCACCGGGACAGCGACCAGGCGTCCGCCTGAGCGTTCCCCCTCCCTCCCGGGGCCGGGCCGTCGACTGCACGGCCCGGCCCCGGCGTACGTCCGCCCCTCGTACGGCTTCCGCACGGCCTCCCGCACGGCCTCTTGCGTGAGGCGCCGCGCGGACCGCGCCACGCAGCCGCACTTCCCTGCCGCGCTTGCGCATTTTGTCCGCTTAGCATGCAGGAGCCGCCTCCTTGGGCCGACGCTGTCGTACGACGCGCCCGGGGCGCGCAGCCCGCCCCGTACGAGAGGACATCAGATGGCGCCCAAGGGCCGTCGCGGACCACTGTTCGAACACGCCTTCTCCCCGCAGGACGCCGTGTTGCGCGAGGCGTCCCGGCACCTCGGGCGCCGCCGCTTCCTCACCGCCTCCGCCGCGGCCGCCGCGCTCGCCTTCACCACCGGCAGGCCGGCCCGGGGCGCCTCGGCGGCCCGGGAGCGTCCCGCCCACCGGATCACCGACGACCCGTTCACCCTCGGCGTCGCCTCCGGGGACCCCCTGCCCGGCTCGGTGGTGCTGTGGACGCGGCTCGCCCCGCAGCCCTTCGAGCCGGACGGCGGGCTGGGGCAGGAGCGCGTCACCGTCCACTGGGAGGTGGCCGAGGACGAGTTCTTCCTCTTCGTCGCGCAGCGGGGCGTCACCCAGGCCCACCCGGAGTACGGGCACAGCGTGCACGTCGACGTGCAGGGGCTGGAGCCGGGCACCGAGTACCACTACCGCTTCCGCGCCGGCACCTGGCTGAGCCCGGCCGGCCGCACCCGCACCGCGCCCGCCGCGGGTACCGACCCGGGCCGCCTGCGGCTCGCCGCCGTCTCCTGCCAGGCGTACCACGACGGGTACTACACGGCGCACCGGCACCTCGCGGAGGACGACGTGGACGTCGTCGTGCACGTCGGCGACTACCTGTACGAGTACGCCGTGGACGCGGCGGGCGGGGCCCGCGCCTACACCGACGTGAAGCTGCCCGACCTCTTCAACCGGGAGGCCGAGACCCTCGCCGACTACCGGCTGCGGTACGCGCTCTACAAGGGCGACGCGGACCTGCGGGCCGTCCACGCCGCGCACCCCTTCATCCTCACCTGGGACGACCACGAGACCGAGAACAACTACGCGGGCGCCGTCGACGAGAAGGGCGGCCCCGCGGACGCCTTCCTGGTGCGGCGGGCCGCCGCCTACCGGGCCTACTGGGAGAACCAGCCGCTGCGCGAGGCCCAGCTGCCCTCCGGGCCCGACGCCCGGCTGTACCGCCGTCTCCACTGGGGCACGCTCGCCCAGTTCGACGTGCTCGACACCCGCCAGTACCGGTCCGACCAGGCCTACGGCGGCGGGCCGCACAGCCCGGGCCCGGAGTCGGACGACGCGGCGCGCACCATCACCGGGGACGCGCAGGAGCGCTGGCTGGCCGACGGGTGGCGAGCCTCCACCGCCCGGTGGAACGTGATGCCGCAGCAGGTGTGCTTCTCGCAGCGCAGGTTCGGCACCGAGGCGGACGCGACCGTCTCCATGGACGCCTGGGACGGCTACCGCGCCTCACGCGAGCGGGTGACGGCCGCGGCCACCGCCGCCGGGATCGAGAACTGGCTGGTCCTCACGGGCGACGTCCATGTGGGGTACGCCTTCGACATCAAGGGCGACTTCGACGACCCGGCGTCCCGCACGCTGGGCACGGAGATCACCACGACGTCCGTCACGAGCGGCCGGGACGGGACGGAGCGCCCGTCCAACTGGGCCACGTACATGGCCGCCAACCCGCACCTGAAGTGGTACGACGGGCGGCGCGGCTACGTACGCATCGAACTGGGGGCGGAGGCGGCGCGGACCGACTTCAAGGTGGTGTCCGCCGTGACCACCCCCGGCGCGCCCATCGAGACGGCCGCGTCCTTCGTGACCGAGGCGGGCGCCCCCGGCCTGAAGCCCGCCTGAGGCGCCGGGAACCGGTACTGCACTTGGCGACCTTCTGGTCCCCCGACGCGCGTAAGCGCTGTCCGATTGACATGTTTTAGGCATATTTCGGCAAAAGCTACGGACCGACGGCTCTTTCCACCGCTCCCGAAGGAGACAACTCGCATGGTCCACAGACACGCGGTGGCCGGGCGTCGTGCCGCCCTCACCGTTCTCGGCGCGCTGGCCCTCTCGGGGCTGCCCCCGGCCGTGGCGGCGGACCCGCCGCCGACCCCCGCGCGGGTCCCCTCCGCCGCCCAGACGCTCGGCGCCGACCGGCCGTCGCCGGAGGTGCTGCGCGCCCTCCAGCGCGACCTCGGCCTGACCCCGTCCCAGGCGGCGGCACGGCTGGTCAACGAGGCGGAGGCCGGCACCCGGGCCGGCCGTCTCCACAACACGCTGGGCCCGCGCTTCGCGGGTGCCTGGCTCGGCGGGACGACGTCCGCGGAGCTGACCGTCGCGACCACCGACGCCGCCGACGTGGCCGCCATCGAGGCGCAGGGGGCCAAGGCCGCGGTGGTGCGGAAGGCGCTGCGGGAGCTGAAGGCGGTCAAGAGCAAGCTGGACGCGTCGGCCGCCCGCGTCAGCACCCTGGACACCCCCGTCTGGTACGTCGACGTGCCCGCCAACCGGGTGATGGTGCAGGCGACGAACCGGCCGGCCGCAGAGGCCTTCCTCAAGGCGGCCGGCGTGGCCGTGCAGGACGTGGGCATCCGGGTCTCGGCGACCCGGCCGCGCGCGCTCGCGGACCTCCGCGGCGGTGACGGCTACTACATCGCCGACTCCGTGCGCTGCTCCGTCGGGTTCTCCGTCATGTCGGCCGCGACGCAGAAGCAGGGCTTCGTCAGCGCGGGGCACTGCGGGAAGGCGGGCGACAAGACCACCGGGTACGACAAGAGCGAACTGGGCGCCTTCGAGGGCTCCGTGTTTCCCGGCGCGGACATGTCGTGGGTGGGGGTGACCAGCAGCTGGACCGCTACGCCTCAGGTCAAGGGGCTGGGGAACGAGATGGTGCAGGTCGCCGGCTCGGCGCAGTCGCTGGTCGGGGCGTCGGTCTGCCGTTCCGGCTCCACCACGGGCTGGCACTGCGGCGCGGTCGAACAGCACGGCGTCAGTGTCAGCTACGGCCAGGGCACCGTGAACGGTCTGAGCCAGACCACGGTGTGCGCGGAGCCGGGCGACTCCGGCGGGTCCTTCATCTCCGGAACCCAGGCCCAGGGGGTCACCTCCGGCGGTTCCGGCGACTGCACGTCCGGCGGGACCACGTACTACCAGCCGGTCAACCCGATCCTCCAGCAGTACACCCTGACCCTGAAGACGGCCACCGGGTCCGCCGAGACACCGGGACCGCAGGACAGCGGGGCGGCCGACAGCTGGGCCACGAGCCGCGTCTACGAAGTCGGTTCGACGGTGACGTACGGCGGGGTGCGGTACCAGTGCCTGCAGGACCACCAGGCACAGGGCGCCTGGGCGCCCGCGAGCACGCCGGCCCTCTGGCAGCGCCTCTGAGGAGAGCGGGTGCCCGTCCCGGGGGGCCGCGTCCAGGACGGACGCGGCCCCCCGGCCGTCCTCCCCCGCTACTCCTCCGCGAGCAGCCCGTACGCGGCGGTCACGAACGGGTCGTGGGCGCGGAAGCGGCGGGTGCACAGCGCGGCCACGGCCGTGCCGGTGTCCGGGCGGAAGCCCAGGAACGCCTGCTGGCCGAGGGTCGCCCCGAGGTGGAAGTACATCGGCCCGCCGTCGGCCGGGTGCCGGAACCACGTCATCGTGTGCTCCTCCCGGTGCCCCCGGCCGCGGCGCAGGACGGGCCGCCGTACCGCCTCCAGCGCGCCGGCGAGCGGTGAACCGGCCGGGTCCAGGTGCGCCTCGAGGAAGGTGAGCAGGTCGTGCGGCGTGGCCCGCACGGCGCCGGCCGCCTGGAAGCCGCCGGTGACCAGGGCGGGTGTGGGGGTGCGCCCGTCCCGGCGGTGCCCCGTGGCGTCGACGGCCCCTCCCGCGGGCCGCAGGGCGGTGCCGTCCAGCCCCAGCGGGCGCAGCACCTGACCGGTGAGCAGGTCCTCCCACGGGGTGCCGGTCACGGCGGCGAGGGCGTGGCCGAGCACGGCGACGCCGAAGTTGGAGTAGGACCACCGGGTGCCGGGCCGGTGCCGTGGCCGGTGGCGCAGGAAGGCGTCGATCACCCGGTGGTCGGGGTAGCGCGCGTAGGGGTTGGTCCGCCAGGCGGGCAGGGCCCGGACGAAGAAGCCGGCGGGCAGGGCGGGCAGTCCGGAGGTGTGGGTGACCAGGTGCGCGAGGGTGATGGGGGTGGTGGGGGAAGGCGCGGGCGGGACGGCGCCCCGGCGGGCCGGGTCCAGGCAGGCGGCGGCCGGTTCACCCCCGGTCAGCGGGCCGTTCCGGGTCAGCTGCGCCAGCAGCAGCCCGGTGAACGTCTTGGACGCCGAACCGATCTCGTAGCGCAGGGTGTCGCGGGGAACGGCCGGGGGCGGGGCCGTGCCGCCGCTGTGGACGGTGCGGCGGCCGTACCGGGAGACGGCGACGACGACGTCGGGGGCGTCGGCCGCGCTCACGGCGGCGGCGAGCCGTTGCCGCGGCCGGAGGCCGGCGCGGCGA
>NZ_JAVRHI010000048.1:0-6185 GCF_034105845.1 Streptomyces sp. CRN 30
CGGGGGAGTGGAGCGGGGCAGCGGAGGCCGTCCCGCGGGCGTCCCCGCGCCGTTGCGGCGCGCCCAGCGCGCCCCGGCCCGCTGCCGGGTCTGCGGGCGCACGCTGACCGACGCCGGCGAGATGAAGCTGATGCGCTGCGAGGACTGCCCCTCCGACATGGACGAGGGCGTCTACGAGCGGCTGCGCGCCTGGCGCGAGGTGCAGGCGGGACGGAGCGGACAGCCCGCGTTCTGCGTCTTCACCGAGAAGACACTGATGGCGATCGCCGAGAACGTCCCCGAGGACGAGCGCGAGCTGGTCCGCATCCCGGGCGTGACCGCGCGCAAGCTCACCCGCTACGGAGCCGATGTCCTGGCCATCTGCGCCGGTCAGGACGTCGACGCGACGGTCGACGACGACTGAGCGCGACTCGTCGAAAAAATAGTTTGCGCATGCCCCAGCAATCCCCATAGGTTCTTGGACACGGGAACAGCGGCCTTCCCGGAGGCCCTGAATCCGTGTTGTACTTGCATACCCGCAGGACCGGTCGGACCGGTCCTCTGAGACGCCGAGAGGAGGCGAGTCCAGTGATCAGCATCAACAACAGCTCCGTCAGCAAACTGACCGATCGCTCGACCGTCTCCCTGTGCATCCTCGGTGCCTCCAACCCGGGCACCGGTCTGTCCGGCATTCGTGCCGTGCGTCCGGCGTCCTCCCCTGTTCTCTCGGGCCTTCCCGTCCGTGAGCGCGATGAGCGACCGACCAAGGCACTGGAAGCGGCAGTAGTGGCACAGGCGCAGGCCTATGCCTTTGCGGCGGCCGGTGCCGGATTCCGGAAGCAGACGACGCACCACCACCTGATGTGGGCCTTCCGTGGGCCAGAACCCTGGAGTGATCCAGCCTGATCTGATCAGGCCGGCGCCTTCAGGGCCGCGGAACCCCACCCGGGATCCGCGGCCCTTCTGTTTTGCCCGAACGGGTGCGACAGGACGAAGGGGCCTCGGGACAACTGCAGACCCGGTACCAAGCCGCCCCGGCCGATCGGCCGGACCGACCAGACGAGGAAGACGAACCGTGCAACTCGAAGCGCACGCCCCGTCCGTACCACCTTCCGGCACCATCCCGAAGCCCGGCTCCACGGAGGACCCGACCTTGACCCCGCTCACCGCGCTCACCGCGCTCGACGACGCCATCGAGAACCTCGGCGTGCCCGTCCCGTGCCGCTCCTACGACCCGGAGGTCTTCTTCGCCGAGTCGCCCGCGGACGTCGAGTACGCCAAGTCCCTGTGCCGCACCTGCCCGCTGGTCGAGGCCTGCCTCGCCGGCGCCAAGGAGCGGCGTGAGCCCTGGGGCGTCTGGGGTGGCGAGCTGTTCGTGCAGGGCGTTGTCGTCGCCCGGAAGCGGCCGCGTGGCCGCCCGCGCAAGAACCCGGTCACGGCATGAACACCGCAGGCACGATCGACCGTCCCCTCACGTACGACCCCACGAAGCAGGCCCCGATGAAGCCGTCCACCCACGAGCCCGCGGGCTCCGCACCCGAAGACTCCGCCGTGAACGGCGCGAACGACTCGCGCCAGAACAGGACCCGAGAGATGCAACTCATCCCAGAAGCCCTGGCCCGTGCGCATATGCACGAGCGACTGCACGCCGCCGAGCGGGAACGCCGGGCCATGCGCCTGGCGGCCGCCCGCCGGATGCAGCGCCGGGCGGAGCGCGCCTCGATGCGCGCCCGCCGGGCGCTGGCGATGGCCGTGATGCAGTAACCGACGATCACACCTGAAGCGGTGGCCTCCCGACCAGGGAGGCGAAGCTCTCCTCGGGGGCCGGTCCGTCCACACGGGCCGGCCCCCGCGGCGCTGTGTTGCTCCCCCGGGGCCCGCGCCGGTGATCCGTGCCGGTCAGGCCTCCGCCGCTGTCTCCGTCTCCGGCTCCTGCTCAGTCTCGTCCATACGTTCGGCGTCCTCGGGCTCCTCCGGTACGAAGCCCGGCAGCCAGTCCTCCAGCTCCTGCCGCAGCCGCACGGTCGCCCCCAGCTGGCACAGCACGCCGATCGTGCTCAGGGTCACCCGGTGGATCAGCAGATAGGCGGGCGGCAGGTTGAGCTGCTTGCCCAGCTGGTAGGCGGGGGAGCGGATGTCACCGATGCGCGCGGCCTGGCCGCGCATCCAGCCGCGGGAGAAGGTGAACTCGTCGACCTCGGCCGGTTCGATGATCGGCAGGAGATAGTCGAGGACCTCGTCGGGGTCAAGCTCGACCTCCTCCTTGACGAAGTTCTCCGAGCGCAGCTCCTCGTAGACCGCCTCCGCCTCGCCTTCCAGGGCCATCCGCAGACAGTCGCCGATGATGTCCGGCAGGCCGCCCGGCAGACGGTCGACCGTGCCGAAGTCCAGCACGCCGAGCCGCCAGTCGTCCGCGCCGGCGGGGCCGCCGGGCAGCAGCCGGAAGTTGCCGGGATGCGGGTCGGCGTGCAGCAGGCCGGTGCGGGCCGGGCCCGCGAAGAGGAAGTGGGCCAGGAGCTGACCGGCCCGGTCGCGCTGCTCGGGAGTACCGTCCGCGATGACCTCCGACAGCGGCACCCCGTCGATCCACTCGGTGATCAATATCTGGTCGCACTGGTGGACCACGTCCGGCACCAGGATGTCCGGGTCGTCCGCGAACTCCTCGGCGTGGGTCCGCTGGGCCTGCGCCTCCAGGCCGTAGTCCAGCTCCTCCGAGACCCGGTCCTTCAACTCCGCGATCAGCGGCTTCACATCCAGGCCCGGGACGAGCGGACCGAGCAGACGGGCGAAGCGGCCGAGCTGGTTGAGGTCCGAGAGCAGGGCCTCGCCGGCTCCCGGGTACTGGACCTTGACCGCGACCTCCCGGCCGTCGTGCCACACCCCTCGGTGCACCTGGCCGATCGAGGCCGCCGCCGAGGGCTTGTCCTCGAACTCCTGGAACAGCTCCTGCCAGTCCTCGCCCAGCCGCTGGGCGAGCACGGTGTGCACCGTGCGCGTCGGCATCGGCGGGGCGGCCTCCTGCAACTTCGTCAGCGCCGCCCGGTAGGGACCGGCGATCTCCTCGGGCAGAGCCGATTCGAAGACGGAGAGGGCCTGGCCGAACTTCATGGCGCCGCCCTTCAGCTCCCCCAGCACCTTGAAGAGCTGCTCGGCGGTGCGCTGCTGCAACTGCTGGCCGACGATCTCGGCGGACTCGCCCACGATCCGTTTGCCGAGCCCCCAGGTCGCCCGTCCGGCGAAGCCGAGCGGGAGCGCGGCGAGCTTGGCGGTCCGGGTGACCGCCTTCCGCGGAAGATCAGACATGCGCCCTCCAAGTCCCAGCCGGCCGCGCCGCCCCTGCCTCACATCGTGCTCCGGTCGACGGCCGTCGCTCCCTCATTGTCGCGCGCCGCTCCCCGTCCTCGGGGGCGTGTTCCCGCTCACCTTTCCCCTCGGTTTCCGCCGCCGCTCCGCAGGGGCACGAGGAATGGGCCGCCACCGGCCGTGCGTGCCAGGTCAGACCGGGCAGTGCGACCTCCCAGCGCGCACCGGCGCTGGAGGGCGTGCGGCCGTCGAGGAACGCCAGGGCGTGGGCGGCCGACAGTCCTGCGACCGTGGTGGCCAGCGCCAGGTCACAGGGCCGTGCCCGGCGCTGCCTTCCGGAGCGCCACTGGGTGATCAGGCGGGGCCAGGTCGGGTCCCGGTCGGTGCGGCTCTCCTGCAGACAGCCCGCGCACCCCGTCTCGCCGGGCAGGACGAAGGGGCCGACGACGCCCGTGGCCTCCACCACACCGGCGTACAGGTGGGGTGTGCCGGAGGCCATCAGGGAGTCCGCGGCGGACGGTGGGGGCGCGTGCACGGCGACGTCGTCGCGCGGGGCGACGATCACGAGGGAGTACCCCTGCCCGCCGTCCTCGGACACGGTCCCGGTCGTACGACGGGACGGGCGGCCCGGGGCCGCGCGGCGCACGGCACGGCGGGCGGACGTGTCACGGCGGTCGCCCACGGCCTCGGCGGGAAGCCCGCCGGGGCCCACGTCCCACGGCTCGACGCATCCGCCGTCACGCACGTCGACCTCGCCGATCCCGGCACCCGACAGCAGCGACGCCAGCAGGGCGCCGACCCGGCCCGCGCCTCTGACCTGCACCCGGTGGGCGCGGCGGGCGGCCAGCCGGCCGAGGGCGTCCCCCGGCCGGGACGTCGTCAGGGACAGGGTCGCCAGGTCCGGGCGGAGCCGGTCGAAGGTCTCCTTGTCCGCGCGGAGGGCGTCGGCGGCCGGGCCCCCGCCCCGGGCGTCATCAAGGAGCCCGGCTCTGCTCAGCCGCTCCACCACCAGGTCGACATGGCCGTCCGGCAGGTCCATCCGGCGTCCCTCCGCACGCAGCAGCGGCAGCCCTCGGGTGCCGTTGAGCAGTTCCATGAAGCTGCCCGTCGCCGTGTCCACCGGGCCGAGCGTCAGCGCGTGCGCCGGCGTCATCCCGAACTGGACGGTGTTGAGATCACGCCAGCCGCGCCGCAGCGCGGGCTTCACCATCGGATGCATGACAGGTCCCCCGTACGTGCTGGTACTTCCACTGGTGCTCCCGGTGCCGGTCCGGTGGCCGCAGCCGGGCCGACGAGTGCCAGCATGCACGGTCCCGCCGACACGGGCGGGAAGTTATCCACAGGCGGGGGGTATTCGTCGTACTGGTCACACCGGTAACGGTGTCGCTGAGGGCATCGAGGCGGTATCCAACCGTCCCGGAACCGGGACTTCCCCGGGTACAGCGGGTAACGTCGGGGCGTGTCCGCCGACCCACTGCACCGCGCCGGAACGCCCCAACGCCTGCCGACGAGTCCGCCGCCCAGTGGCTCGGGTGCGCGCGCGATCGAGGTCCGCAGAAGCACCCGCCGCCGCAGGACGGTCTCCGCCTACCGCGAGGGCGACCGCACCGTCGTGCTGATCCCCGCCCGGATGTCCGAGGCGGAGGAGCAGCGCTGGGTGAGCGTCATGCTCGACAAGCTGGCGGCGCAGGAGAGCAAGCGCGTCCTCGGCGACACCGAGCTGGCGGAGCGCGCGCAGCGGCTGTCGGCCCAGTACTTCGAGGGACGCGCGCGGCCCAGCTCGGTGCGCTGGGTCACGAACCAGAACACGCGCTGGGGCTCGTGCACCCCCGCGGAGGGGAGCATCCGGCTGTCGCACCGCCTCCAGGGGATGCCCGAGTACGTCGTCGACTACGTGCTGCTGCACGAGCTGGCGCACCTGCTCGTTCCCGGACACGGTCCCCGCTTCTGGCGTCTGCTGGACGGCTACCCGCGCACCGAACGCGCCCGCGGCTACCTGGAGGGCGTGGTCGCCGCCGACCGGCTGCCGCACCTGCCCGGCGCGCGGGAACGCTAGGGCCTCCCCGCGCGGGGACGCCAGGGTGGTTCTTCCCCGCGCGGGAACACCGGGGTGGTTCTTCCCCGCGCGGGGTGCCGATGGCCGTCACGGCGGGTTGTGTACCGGGTCGGTACCGGTCTCGGCCGGTGTCGGACCCAGCCGTTAGCCTGGCGCGACGCACTTGTATTTCGGGATGGGGGACGGTCGTACGCATGGCCAGGGAATTCCAACGCGGCCACAAGGCCAGGATCAGTGATCTGACGGCGGGCACGGATCTGTACGTAGGCGTGCAGATCGCCGGCCCCGGGCTGACCTTCGACATCAGCTGCTTCGGTCTGGACGCCGACGAACGGCTCTCGGACGACCGGTACTTCATCTTCTACAACCAGCCGAAGTCACCGGAGGAGGCCGTCCAGCTCCTGGGCGCGCAGGCGGGCGACACGGAGTCGTTCCGGGTGACGCTCGACCGGATACCGCAAGCGATCCAGAAGCTGTCCTTCACGGCGACGCTCGACGGCGCCGGACAGATGTCGCAGGTCGGACCCGGGTACATCCGCATCGTCGCGGGCGGCGAGGAAGTCGCCCGCTACCCGTTCGACGGCTCGGAGTTCACCACCGAGCGCGCCGTGATGCTGGGCGACTTCTACCTGAAGGACGTCTGGCGGTTCGCGGCTGTCGGCCAGGGCTTCGACGGCGGTCTGGACGCGTTGCTGCGGAACTTCGGCGGTGAGGTGGCCGAGGAGGAACCCGCCCTGCCGGAGCAGCCGGCCGCGGGCGCCGTGCCCGGTTTCGCCCCGCCCGCCTTCGCTCCGCCCGCCGAGTCCCAGGCGCCCCCGGCGTTCGGCGCCCCCACGGCCCCGGCCGC
>NZ_JAVRHI010000049.1:0-18936 GCF_034105845.1 Streptomyces sp. CRN 30
TGGACTCCAGGACCTCGGGGCCCTTGATGAGGATGCCGAGCTGCGCGCCGCGCCCGGTGCCGACCATGAGCGCGGTCGGTGTGGCCAGTCCCAGCGCGCAGGGGCAGGCGATGATCAGTACCGCGACGGCCGCCGTGAACGAGGCGACGGTGTCCCCGGTCGCGCCCAGCCAGCCGCCGAAGGTCGCCACGGCGATCAGCAGCACCACCGGTACGAAGATCCCGGAGATCCGGTCGGCGAGCCGCTGCACCTGGGCCTTGCCGTTCTGCGCGTCCTCCACCAGCCGGGCCATCCGGGCGAGCCGGGTGTCGGCGCCGACCCGGGTGGCCTCGACGACGAGCCGGCCCCCGGCGTTGACCGTGGCGCCGGTGACCGTGTCGCCGGCGGTGACGTCCACCGGCACGGACTCGCCGGTGAGCAGGGAGGCGTCGACGGCCGAGCTGCCCTCGACCACGGTGCCGTCGGTGGCGATCTTCTCGCCGGGCCGTACGACGAACCGGTCGCCCACCGCGAGCCGGTCCGCCGGGACGCGCGTCTCGCGTCCGTCGCGCAGCACGGTCACGTCCTTGGCGCCCAGCTCCATCAGGGCCCGCAGCGCGGCGCCCGCGCGGCGCTTGGAACGGGCCTCCAGATAGCGGCCGAGGAGGAGGAAGGCCGTGACACCGGCGGCGACCTCCAGGTAGATCGTCGAGGCGGAGTCCGCGCGGGAGACGGTCAGGGCGAAGGGGTGGCGCATGCCGGGCATGCCCGCGTCGCCCAGGAACAGCGCCCACAGCGACCAGCCGAACGCCGCGAGCGTGCCGAGCGTGACCAAGGTGTCCATGGTGGCCGCGCCGTGCCGGAGGTTGGTCCAGGTGGCGCGGTGGAAGGGGAGGCCGCCCCAGACGACGACGGGCGCGGCCAGGGTCAGGGAGAGCCACTGCCAGTTGTCGAACTGCGCCGCCGGGATCATGGCCAGCAGGACGACGGGGACGGCGAGCAGCGCGGAGACGGCGAGGCGGCGGCCCAGGGCCGACAGCTCCGGATCGCTTCCGGCGTCGCTCCCGGCGTCGTCACCGGCCGCGGTCTCCTCGGCGACGGGGGCGGGCTCGGGCGGCGGCGGCTCCTCCGCGGTGTACCCGGTGCGCTCCACCGTGGCGATGAGGTCGGCGGTCTCCGTGCCCGGCGGGCAGGAGACGCGGGCCTTCTCGGTGGCGTAGTTCACCGTGGCGGTGACGCCGTCCATGCGGTTGAGCTTCTTCTCGACCCGGGCGGCGCACGAGGCGCAGGTCATCCCGCCGATGCGCAGCTCGACCTCGCGGTGGCCGGGCCGGTCACCATCGGTGGGCGGGGCGGCGGACGCAGTGGATGCGGCTGCCGAGGCAGACGAGGTGCGGTCGGTGGCGATGGTCATGGTCCGGCTCCAGGACGGCCGACCGGGCGACGACGGACGCCGGGGCCCGGTCGCGGAAGGACGTGGGGCGTGGGGGGGGCGGAGCGAAGAGGGCGGGCCGCTCAGGCCCGGCCGACCAGCTCGAAGCCGGCCTCGTCCACGGCGGCGCGCACGGCCTCGTCCTCCAGCGGTGCCGCGGAGACGACCGTGACCTCGCCGCTGGAGGCGACGGCCTTGACGGAGCTGACGCCGTCGATCTCGCCGATCTCGCCGGAGACGGCGCCCTCGCAGTGTCCGCAGCTCATCCCGCTCACCTTGTAGACGGTGGTGACGGAACCCGGTGTGCCGGTCTGGGCGGTCATGGCTACTCCTCGTCGGGGCATGCGGCTGGGGTACCCGTGACCCGCGGCGGATCACGGTGGGATCAGATCCTCGCTCTCCAGCATACCCCTAGGGGGTACATTCGCGGTGGACCTCAGAGGTACCCGTGGAGCCGCCGCAGTCCCCGGCTCAGCATCGCCCCGGTGATCGACTCATGGCTCTCCTCGGGGAACATGTGCGCCTCCACCGAGAACTCCTCGCCCTGCCAGTCCCGCAGGATCTGCTCCAGCAGGAAGAAGTCCCCCTGCATGTCAGCCTCGGTCATGGCTGCCGGAAGGAGCGACCGGACGGCCTCGGGGAGCATCGGGCCGAACTGCCGGCCGAAACGGGCCCGGTTCTCCAGCTCACCGATGCACATATAGACCCGCGCGCGGGGCGCGGGGGAGCCGGCGACGGCCGCGCGGGCCCGGTCCAGCGTCTCCCGGTCGTGCCACCACAGCGACGGACTGCCCACCAGATACCGCCGGAACGCGGAGGGCCGGGTGAGCAGCGCGTGGACGACGAACAGCCCGCCGAACGACTGCCCGGTGAGCGTCGCGTCGTCGGCATCGACCGGGAACGCCTCGGCGAGCGCAGGCTTCACCTCCTCGTCGAGAAAGGCGAGGAAGGCGTCGGCACCGCCGGGCACGATCGGCGCCGCACCCGCGTCCGCCGCCGTGTCCGGCGCCTTCGGCATGAGTGATTCCCACGCCGCCCAGGCGCTCGGCGTGAGGTCACGGTTGCGGCGCACCGCGAACGACGGGTCCGCGTCGAGGGGGTAGCCGACGCTGACGGCGTGCAGGTGCGGCAGGTCGAGGCCGATGGCACCGGCCCGCACCAGGCTCTGCAACGCGCCCCCGCTGACCTCGGCGTCGGTGGCGATGACCAGGGGGGTCCGGGAGCCGTCCGCCGGGCGGCCGTTGGACGTCACGCACACCCGGAACACGTCGTCGATGTGGTCCGGCCGGACGAACCAGACCTCGGTACCGGCCAGCAGTTCGTCGTGCCGCTTCTCAAGGATCTTCACGGTGGCGTCTTCCCTCAGGTGTCCGGCAGGTGTCCGAGCGGCCCGCCGGGAACTCGTCCGCATGATCCTAAAGTCCACCGCCCGTCACGGGACGACGGCCGCCCGTCACGGGGCGACGGCCGCCCGCGGCGGTCTCGACGGCCGCCCGTCAGCGGTCCCCGCGGCCCCGGTTGCTCGGGCGGGACGCCACCCAGGTGCGGACGGTGTCCGCGTACCAGTACGGCTTGCCGTTCTCCACGTGGTCCGGCCGCGGCAGCAGGCCGTGCTTGCGGTACGAGCGGACGGTGTCCGGCTGTACCCGGATGTGGGCCGCGATGTCCTTGTAGGACCAGAGAGTCCGGTCGATCATGAGTCGTACCTCCTCGCGCGCGCCGCGGCGGCGGCCGGGGGCGGCCGTCGGGGGAGCCGGGCGCTGCGCCGGCGATCACCAAGCCTGTGTGCGGACAACGACGCACCGTGACGACGGGCCGGGGGCCGTACGCGGCTGTGACACGAAACCCGCGTAAACGCGACACTTGTGACACGACAGAGGTGTTTGTGACGCAAGTGAAGCACTGAAGCGGCACGTTACTTCTTCTCGTCAGAATGTCCGGACAAAACATTGACAGGGTCCGCGCACCGGGCTAGAAAGCCGGGGGAGAGCCGGCACGAGCCGACACGAAGGGGCCGCGTATGGCGTACGACGTGATCACCATGGGGCGGATCGGAGTGGACCTCTACCCGCTGCAGACCGGCGTACCACTGCCGCAGGTCACGTCCTTCGGCAAGTTCCTCGGCGGCTCGGCCACCAACGTCGCGGTCGCCGCCGCCCGTCTCGGCCGCCGCAGCGCGGTGATCAGCCGTACCGGCGACGACCCGTTCGGCACCTACGTCCACGACGCGCTGCGGGAGTTCGACGTGGACGACCGCTGGGTCACGCCGGTGGCGGGCCTGCCCACCCCCGTCACCTTCTGCGAGGTCTTCCCGCCGGACGACTTCCCGCTCTACTTCTACCGGCAGCCCAAGGCCCCCGACCTGGAGATCGACACCGACGGCCTCGACCTGGACGCCGTCCGCGACGCCCGGGTCTTCTGGGTGACCGGCACCGGCCTGAGCGCGGAACCCAGCCGCACGGCGACCCTCACCGCCCTCGCCCACCGGGCCACCGCCGCCGGTGACGGCGCCGTGACCGTCTTCGACCTCGACTGGCGCCCCATGTTCTGGTCCGACCCGGACACGGCCCGCCCCTTCTACCGCGAGGCCCTGCGCCACACGACCGTCGCCGTGGGCAATCTCGACGAGGTGGAGATCGCCACCGGCCTCCGCGACCCGCACGCCGCCGCCCGCGCCCTCCTCGACGCGGGCGTACGCCTGGCCGTCGTGAAGCAGGGCCCGAAGGGCGTCCTCGCCGTGGACGACCGGGGCGGCACCGCCGAGGTCCCCCCGCTCCCGGTGGACGTCCTCAACGGACTCGGCGCGGGCGACGCGTTCGGCGGCTCGCTCTGCCACGGGCTGCTCGCGGGGTGGGAACTGGAGCGGACCATGCGGTACGCCAACGCCGCGGGCGCCATCGTCGCCTCCCGGCTGGAGTGCTCCTCCGCCATGCCGACCGCCGACGAGGTCGAGGCCGCCCTCGCCGCGCGGGCCGTACGGTGACGAACCCGCCACCCGAGATCGCCTCCGGCGCGGACGGCCGCTCCGCCCTGGCAGGAGCGGAGCGCGAGCGACGACTCCCCGCCCGCCTCGGCCCCGCGCCGGAGGTTCCGCCCGACGCCCCCGTCGGCGCGGCCGCCCACCCGCCCGTCGGCGCGGTTGTCTACGCGACGACCCGAACCGCAGACACTGTGTCGGGCCCGCCACCGCCCCCGGCCTGGTGGGATGGGACCAGGACCGGAACGGGCACCGGCCCCCGTCCCGATCGGACGCCGCCCCCGCGCGAAGGAGTTCACGGCCATGACGGAGATCGTCAACCACTGGATCGGCGGCAAGGCCGTCGACGGCGCCTCGGGCACCTACGGACCGGTGACCGACCCGGCGACCGGCGCGGTGACCCGGCGGGTCGCCTTCGCGTCGGCCGAGGAGGTGGACGTCGCGGTCGCCGCCGCCAAGGAGGCGTACGCGACCTGGGGACAGTCCTCCCTGGCCCGGCGTACGGAGATTCTCTTCCGGTTCCGCGCCCTGCTCGACTCGCACCGTGACGAGATCGCCGCGCTGATCACCGCCGAGCACGGCAAGGTGCACTCCGACGCCCTCGGCGAGGTCGCCCGCGGCCTGGAGATCGTCGACCTGGCCTGCGGGATCAGCGTGCAGCTGAAGGGCGAGCTGTCGACCCAGGTCGCCACCCGCGTCGACGTCGCCGCCATCCGCCAGCCGCTGGGCGTCGTCGCGGGCATCACGCCGTTCAACTTCCCGGCGATGGTGCCGATGTGGATGTTCCCGATCGCCATCGCCTGCGGCAACACCTTCGTGCTCAAGCCGAGCGAGAAGGACCCGTCGGCGTCCGTCCGGATCGCCGCGCTGCTGACCGAGGCCGGGCTGCCGGACGGTGTCTTCAACGTCGTCCACGGCGACCGCACGGCCGTCGACCGGCTGCTGGAACACCCCGACGTCAAGGCGGTGTCGTTCGTCGGCTCCACCCCGATCGCCCGGCACATCCACACCACCGCCTCCGCCCACGGCAAGCGCGTGCAGGCGCTCGGCGGCGCCAAGAACCACATGCTGGTCCTGCCCGACGCCGACCTCGACGCGGCGGCCGACGCCGCGGTGAGCGCCGCCTACGGCTCCGCGGGCGAACGCTGCATGGCGATCTCCGCGGTCGTCGCCGTCGGCGCGGTCGGCGACACCCTCGTGGAGAAGATCCGCGAGCGCGCCGAGAAGATCGTCATCGGCCCCGGCTCCGATCCGGCCAGCGAGATGGGCCCGCTGATCACCAGGGAGCACCGGGACAAGGTCGCCTCCTACGTCGCGGGCGCGGCGGCCGACGGAGCCGAGGTCGTCCTCGACGGCACCGGCCACACCGTCGACGGCCACGAGGACGGCCACTGGATCGGCATCTCCCTGCTCGACAAGGTCCCCACCACGGCGAGGGCGTACCGGGACGAGATCTTCGGGCCGGTGCTGTGCGTCCTGCGCGCGGAGACGTACGAGGAGGGCGTGGCGCTGATCAACGCCTCGCCGTTCGGCAACGGCACGGCGATCTTCACCCGGGACGGCGGTGCCGCCCGCCGCTTCCAACTGGAGGTGGAGGCCGGCATGGTCGGCGTCAACGTCCCGATCCCGGTCCCCGTCGGCTACCACTCCTTCGGCGGCTGGAAGGACTCCCTCTTCGGCGACCACCACGTCTACGGCAACGACGGCACGCACTTCTACACCCGCGGCAAGGTCGTCACCACGCGTTGGCCCGACCCCTCCGAGGCCCCCGCCGGCGTCGACCTGGGCTTCCCCCGCAACCACTGAACTCCCGGCCAGCCACGACGAGCCCGCACCCGGCATACCCCACCCGCAGTACGCGCCTCCTGCCCGTACTCCTGAAGGCGGTCCCCCTTCTCAACCCCTGGTGGATAACGGACCGACAGTTCAACCCCGTACGGTTACCGCATGGATCTTCGACTCCGCGGCCCCCGCCGATGGGCAGCCGCCGCGGCCGCCGTAGCCGTACTCGCCGGCGCCGGCACCTGGACGGCCGTGGCCACGGACGACCCGCCCCCGGTGCACCGCGCCGACCGGAAAGTGGCCACCGCCGACGGCATCCGCATCGACACGTCGTACTTCACGGCCGGCGGCGACGCCCGCCGCCCCGCCGTCCTGCTGGGCCACGGCTTCGGCGGCAGCAAGAACGATGTCCGCGGGCAGGCGGAGAAACTCGCCAGAGACGGCTACGCGGTGCTGACCTGGTCCGCGCGCGGCTTCGGCGGGTCGGACGGCAAGATCGGACTCAACTCCCCGGACGGCGAGGTCGCCGACGTCTCCCGCCTCATCGACTGGCTGGCGGAGCAGCCCGAGGTCCAGCTGGACAAGTCCGGCGACCCCCGCGTCGGCATGGCCGGCGGCTCGTACGGCGGTGCCATCGCCCTGCTGACCGCCGGCCACGACGACCGCGTGGACGCCATCGCCCCGGCGATCACGTACTGGAACCTCGCGGACGCGCTGTTCCCGAACGGCGTCTTCAAGAAGCTGTGGGCCGGGATCTTCGTCAACACCGGCGGCGGCTGCGCCCGCTTCGAGGACGAGCTGTGCGCGATGTACCAGCGGGTCGCCGAGTCCGGGAAGCCGGACGCCGCCGCCACGAAGCTCCTCGAAGAACGCAGCCCGCAGGCGGTCGGCGACCGCATCGACGTCCCCACCCTGCTGATGCAGGGCCAGACCGACTCGCTCTTCCCACTCGGCCAGGCCGACGCCGCCGCGAAGGCGATCAAGGCCAACGGCGCCCCCGTGGACATCGACTGGATCTCCGGTGGACACGACGGCGGCGACCAGGAGGGCGACCGCGTCCTGGCCCGCACCGGCGCCTGGTTCGACCGCTATCTGAAGGGCGACGAGTCGGCCGACACGGGGCCCGCCTTCCGCGTCACCCGCACCCTCGGCACCGGCAGCGGCGACGGCGAACCCCGCCTCAGCGGCGTCGACGCCGACACCTACCCCGGCCTGGAGGCCGACACCCGCTCCATCGAACTGGCGGGCCGCGAAGAGAGCTTCGAGAACCCGGCGGGTGCCAGCCCGCCCTCCGTCTCCGCCCTCCCCGGCCTCGGCGACAGCGGCGGCCTCTCCCAGCTCTCCTCGCTCGGCCTCGGCATCTCGCTGGACTTCCCCGGCCAGTTCGCGGCCTTCGAGTCAGAGCCCGTCCGCGGCGACCTCCAGATCACCGGCTCGCCCACGGTGAAGCTGCGGGTGAAGTCGGACTCCGGCGACGCCGTCCTCTTCGCCAAGATGTACGACGTAGCCCCCGGCGGCGGCCAGCGGGAGCTGCCCTCCCAGCTCGTCACGCCGCTGCGCGTCGCGGACGCCGAGCGGGGCAAGGACGTCACGGTCACCCTCCCGGCGATCGACCACGAGGTCGCCGACGGCCACCGCCTGCGCGTCGTCCTCTCCTCCACCGACCTCGGCTACGCCTCCCCGGCGGCCCCGGCGACGTACACCGTCTCCGTCGAGGGGGCCCTGAAGGTGCCGACCGCCCTCGGCGCCACCACCGGTACGGCCGGACTGCCCGCCTGGGTCTGGTGGGCGCCGCTCGTGGGCGCGGCCGTCGCCGCCGCGCTGCTGCTGACGGCCCGCCGCCGCACCGCGGCCCCGCCGCCGGATGCGGCCCTCGCCGAGGTCCCCCTGCAGATCACGGACCTCAGCAAGCGGTACGCGCGGAACAGCGACCGGTACGCCGTCCGCGACCTCTCCTTCCGCGTGGAGAAGGGCCAGGTGCTCGGCCTGCTCGGCCCCAACGGCGCGGGCAAGACCACCACCCTGCGCATGCTCATGGGCCTGATCACCCCCGACGGCGGCGAGATCCGCGTCTTCGGGCACGCCATCGCCCCCGGCGCCTCCGTGCTCTCCCGGGTCGGCGCGTTCGTCGAGGGCGCGGGCTTCCTGCCGCACCTGTCAGGGCGCGAGAACCTGGAGCTGTACTGGCGGGCCACCGGCCGCCCGCCCGAGGACGCCCACCTGGACGAGGCCCTGGAGATCGCCGGACTCGGCGAGGCCCTCGCCCGCGCGGTCCGCACCTACTCCCAGGGCATGCGCCAGCGCCTCGCCATCGCCCAGGCCATGCTCGGCCTCCCCGACCTGCTGATCCTGGACGAGCCGACCAACGGCCTCGACCCGCCGCAGATCCGCGAGATGCGCGAGGTGATGATCCGCTACGCGGCGGCCGGCCGCACGGTCATCGTCTCCAGCCACCTCCTCGCGGAGGTCGAGCAGACCTGCACCCACCTGGTGGTGATGGACCACGGACGGCTCGTGCAGGCCGGAGAGGTCCGGGAGATCATCGGCTCCGGCGACACGCTGCTGGTCGGCACCGCCGAACCCGTGGACGCGCCGCTCGTCGAGAAGATCTCCGACCTGCCGGACGTCGCGTCGGCCGTACGCACCGACGACGGCCTGCTGGTCCGGCTGGACGGCGAAGGCACGGCCCGCGGGCTCGTCGCCGAACTGGTCCGCCTGGACGTGCCGGTGGAGTCCGTCGGCCCGCACCGCCGCCTCGAAGACGCCTTCCTCACCCTGATCGGAGACTGACGCATGAGCACGGTCGACGAGCGCGCCGGACGCGCCGGACGCGCCGAGCCCCGTGAGGTCGCCGACGGCTACCGCGCGGGCCGCACCCTGCCCGTACGGGTCGAACTGGTCCGGCAGCTCAAGCGGCGCCGCACCCTGGTGATGGGCGCGATGCTGTTCGCCCTGCCCTTCGTCCTGATGATCGCCTTCGCGGTCGGCGGCGAACCGGAGGGCCGCACCGGCCAGGTCTCCCTGATGGACTCGGCCACCGCCTCCGGCGCCAACTTCGCCGCCGTCACCCTGTTCGCGTCGGCGGGCTTCCTCCTGGTCGTCCCCGTCGCCCTGTTCTGCGGCGACACCGTGGCCTCGGAGGCGAGCTGGTCGTCCCTGCGCTACCTGCTCGCCGCGCCCGTCCCGCGCGCCCGGCTGCTGCTGTCCAAGCTGACCGTCGCCCTCGGCCTCAGCCTCGCCGCGATCGTCCTGCTGCCGCTGGTCGCGCTCGCCGTCGGCACGGCCGCCTACGGCTGGGGCCCGCTGGAACTGCCGACCGGAGGCACCCTCGCCACCGGCACCGCCACCGGCCGGCTCGCGCTGACGGTGGCGTACGTCTTCGTCTCCCAGCTGGTCACCGCCGCACTGGCGTTCTGGCTCTCCACGAAGACCGACGCCCCGCTCGGCGCGGTCGGCGGCGCGGTCGGCCTGACCATCATCGGCAGCGTCCTGGACGAGGTGACCGCGCTGGGCGACTGGCGCTCGTTCCTGCCCGCGCACTGGCAGTACGCCTGGCTCGACGCCGTCCGGCCGGAGCTGGACCTGACCCGCATGATCCAGGGCGCCTCGCTCTCGGTGACGTACGCGCTCGTCCTGTTCGCCCTGGCCTTCCGGGGCTTCGCCCGCAAGGACGTCGTCTCCTGACCCGGCCGTCCCGGGGCGGCCGGTGCGGGCCGCCCCCTTGACTTCCTTACGCGTGGGTAAGTTGACTCGTCGGTAAGTAAGCGAGCCAGCCACCGACGCCACCGGGAGCCGCCATGGGCGTACGCAGGGATCTCAAACGGGCCGCGCGCCGCACCGACCTGGCCGACCGCGACCGGGCCGCACTGGTCCGGGACGGGTCCGGCACCGTACGCGAGATCCGCGTCGAACCCATGGCCGCGCCCGCCGACGGCACCACCGCCGACATCCCGTTCACCAACGCGGCCGAAGCGCCCGAGGCGGTCGTCTACCGCCGCCGTACCGGCGGCGCGTGGCGGCCGGTGACCGCGGCGGCCTTCGCCCGGGAGGTCACCGCCGTCGCCAAGGGCCTGATCGCCGCGGGCCTGGAACCCGGCGGCCGGGTCGCCGTGATGTCCCGCACCCGCTACGAGTGGACCGTCCTGGACTTCGCGATCTGGGCGGCCGGCGGCCAGGCCGTCCCCGTGTACGCCACCTCCTCCGCCGGCCAGGTCGAGTGGATCGTCCGCGACTCCGGCACCCGGCACGTCGTCACCGAGACCGCCGCGAACACCGCCACCGTCCTCGCCGGCACCGCGGACCACCCCGAGCACCCCCGCGTATGGGAACTGGACGCGGGCGCGCTCGCCGACCTCACGACCCTGGGCGCCGGCGTCCCCGACGAGGAGGTCGCCAAGCGCCGCGCCGCCCTCACCCCCGACACCACCGCGACGCTCTGCTACACCTCCGGCACCACCGGCCGCCCCAAGGGCTGCGTCCTCACCCACGCCAACCTGCACGCCGAGGCCGCCAACACCGTCGAACTGCTCCACCCCGTCTTCAAGGCCGCCACCGGTCAGGCCGCCTCCACCCTGCTCTTCCTCCCCCTCGCCCACATTCTGGGCCGCACCATCCAGATCGCCTGCCAGCTGGCCCGCATCGAGGTCGGCCACTTCCCGAGCATCAAGCCCGACGAACTCCGCCCCGCGCTGAAGTCCTTCCGGCCGACCTTCCTCGTCGGCGTCCCCTACCTCTTCGAGAAGATCCACGACACCGGCCGCGCCACCGCCGAGAGACTCGGCCGCGGCGCCTCCTTCGACCGCGCCCACCGGATCGCCGTCCGCTTCGGCCGCGCCCACCTGGACCGCTTCCTCGGCCACGGCAAGGGGCCAGGGCCCGGCCTGTGGGCCGCCTGGGCCCTGTACGACCTGCTGGTCTACCGCCGCGTCCGCAAGGAACTCGGCGGCCGCACCCGCTACGCCATCTGCGGCGGCTCTCCCCTCGAACACGACCTCAACCTGTTCTTCTACGCCGCCGGCATCATGGTCTACGAGGGGTACGGCCTCACCGAGTCCACCGCCGCCGCCACCGTCGTCCCGCCCCTGGGGCCCCGCCCCGGCACGGTCGGCAGGCCGGTCCCCGGCACCGCGGTCCGCATCGCCGACGACGGCGAGGTCCACCTCAAGGGCGACATCGTCTTCGGCTCCTACCGCAACGCCCCCGGAGCCACCGCCGAGGTCCTGCGCGACGGCTGGTTCGCCACCGGTGACCTCGGCTCCCTCGACGAGGACGGCTACCTCACCATCACCGGCCGCAAGAAGGACCTCCTGGTCACCTCCGGCGGCAAGAACGTCTCCCCGGCCGTCCTGGAGGACCGCCTGCGCAGCCGCCCGCCCGTCGGCCAGTGCCTCGTCGTCGGCGACAACCGCTCCTACGTCGCCGCCCTGATCACCCTCGACCCGGACGCCGTCGCCCACTGGCTCGCCGTCCGCAAGCTCCCCGCCGACACCCCGCACGCCGAGCTGATCCGCGACGAACGGCTGCTCGCCGACGTCCAGCGGGCCGTCGACCACGCCAACGAGGCCGTCTCCCGCGCCGAGTCCATCCGTGCCTTCCGGCTGATCGACGGCGAGTTCACCGAGGAGAACGGGCTGCTCACCCCGTCCCTGAAGGTGAAACGCCGGGCGGCGACGGAGGCGTACGCCCACGAGATCGAGGCGCTGTACGCGCGGGACGTCCCCGGACGTGACGACGCACGTCCCCGGACATGACGGCGGACGTCCCCGAGCAATGACGGCGGACGTCCCCGGACATGACGAGGGGCGGGCCGCCGGTTCGTCCGGCGGCCCGCCCCTCGCGCGGCCGATCAGTCCTCGGCGTTGCCCGACAGGATGGAGACGTCCTCCAGCAGGTGCGCCAGCGCGGCGTCGCGCTTGGTCTGGCTGGAGTTCTCGGTGCACTGCTGGTTCATGTCGTCCGAGAGGACGTTCAGGTCCTGGATCGGGACGGCGATGACGTTGACCACCGGGATGTTGATGTCCTTCAGACCGATGCAGGGCTTGTTGAACGAGCCCTGGATGAGCGCCATCTGCGGGCTCATGTTCCCGTACGTGGCGGCGTTGCCGTAGTACTGCGCGGCGCCGTTGCCGCTCGCGGAGACCGGGCCGCTGTCGTCACCGATCGCCATCGCCTGCGGAGCCATCGCGGCGGAGGCTCCCATGACGGATGCCGCGATGGTCGTGGCGGCGATAACTTTCTTGAGCATTGGCCAGTCCTTTCCTAGTGAACCCCGTCGACCGGAGCGCCTTGGTCAACTCCCCCTCCGGGGGCTGAGTTTCTCCCGTTCACCCTGTCGGTCGATAAGAAAAGGAAAATCGGCAGGCGCCGAAGCGCCGTGCGGGCCAACCGGGTGAATGCGCGCAACCAATCCTCGTGGGGCCGGTTGATGAGGCCGTAGGACACGCGTCGCTACGAGGAAAGGAACACGAAGTGCTCAAGAAGGCTATGGTCGCCGCGGCGGCCGCCGCTTCCGTCATCGGTATGTCGGTGGCGGCCGCTCCGCAGGCGCTTGCCATCGGTGACGACAGCGGACCGGCTGTGGCCAACGGCAACGGCTCCAAGACGGCGTTCGGCAACTCGTCGACGGACGGCGACATGAGCCCGCAGCTCTCGCTGGTCGACGGCTCGCTGAACAAGCCGTGTGTCGGCCTCGAGGACATCAACGTCCCGATCGTCAACGTCATCGCCGTGCCGATCCAGGACCTGAACGTGGTCGCGGACGAGCTGAACCAGCAGTGCTCCGACAACTCCTCCGAGACGAAGCGCGACGCCGCGCTGTCGCACATCCTGGAGGACCTGTCGGTCCTGTCGGCCAACGGCGAGGGTGGCCGCTGAGTCTCGCCTCGCCGTTCCGGGCGGCCCGCTGATTCCCCCGCGGGTCGCCCGGTCCGCGCACCGGCGTATTCCGCCGGTCGGCCGACGTCGACTTCATCACTCTTCCGGACGCCTGGCCGGAACGATTTCCGAGGCATTCGAGTGAATTCCCCCGGGGAGTACGTTCCGCTGTTTCTCCGGCCGTCAATTCCTCGTGTGCAGGCTGCAGGTCATGGTGCGAGCCGTCAATGCTGTGCTCGCGCGGTTTCGGCCGTCACTCAGGCATGACCGCAGAGAAGGGAAAGTTCATGAAGAAGAGCGCTGCTGTCTTCGCGGGCGCGATCCTGGCCCTGGGCATGGCCGCCCCGGCCATGGCCGACGCGGGCGCCGAGGGAGCCGCTGTCGGTTCCCCGGGCGTGCTGTCCGGCAACGTGGTCCAGGTCCCCGTGCACGTTCCCGTCAACGTGTGCGGCAACAGCATCAATGTGGTCGGGCTGCTGAACCCGGCGTTCGGCAATGAGTGCGAGAACGACTGACGTCGTCCCCGCACCAGCCCTCCGGCTGCGTCTCGGCCGGCCCTGGCCAACTCGATTGGTCCCGGGGCCGGCCGTTTCCCACTTCACCGAGCAGGAAGACAACAAGAGTGCGACAGACCCTGAGCAGGGGAATGGTCGCGGCCGCCGCCGCGACGAGTGTTCTGTCCCTGTGCGGCAGCCCCGCCCTTGCCGACTCGCAGGCGGACGGGGCCGCCGCCAACTCGCCGGGCGCCGTGTCCGGCAACGCCGTCCAGGCCCCGGTCGAAGTGCCGGTCAACGTCTGCGGCAACACCGTCGACGTGATCGCGGCGCTGAACCCCGTGTTCGGGAATTCCTGCGCCTCGGACACGGACGACGAGCAGCACGGCGGGTACGGACACGATCAGGGAGGCTACGGCGACGACGCGTCCTCCGTGTCCGCGGGGCCGTCCGACGGCTCCTCCGCCCACAGCCAGAGCGTCGGCTCGCCCGGCGTCGCCTCCGGCAACGACGCGCAGATCCCCGTCGACGTACCGCTGAACCTCTGCGGCAACACCATCGACGTCATCGGCATCGCCAATCCCGCCTTCGGCAACGAGTGCGAGGAGGAGGACGGCGGCACGCCGCCCGGCTACGGCGACGAGACCCCGCCGGAGGAGCCGCCCACCGACGAGCACCCGCCGCCGCCGGGGGAGCACACCCCGCCGCCCGGCACCGACACCCCGCCGCCCGCCGGCGAGGAGGAGCCCCCGTCGGCCGGCGAGGAGGAGCTGCCGCCCGCAGGCGAGGAGCAGGTGTCGCCGCCCGCCGAGCAGCCCCCCGTGCTGGCCGAGACCGGCAGCCACGGCGACGCCCTCGCGGGTGCCTCGGCCGCGTCGGCCGCGCTGATCGTCGGCGGAGCGGTCCTGTACCGCCGCAGCCGCGCGACGGCCCGCCGCTAGCGCGCCCGGCGGACGCCGGGTCCGGTCCTCCCACAGGAGCACCGGACCTCGGCGTCCGACGCCTCGGTGGTGACCGGTTCCGGTGGTGACCCGCCTCGGTGGTGACCGGCCTCGGCGTCCGACGGCCCGGTGGCGATCGGCCCCGGTGTTCGACGCCTCGGTGGTGACCGGCTCCGGTGGTGACCGGCCGCGGTGGTGACTGGTCTGGTGGCGACCGGCCTGGTGACCCGCCCCGGTGGCGACCGCCGCGATGGCGACCGGCCTGGTGGCGACCGGCCTGGTGGCGATCGGCCCGGTGGCGACCGGCCCGGTGGCGACCCGCCCTGGTGGCGGCCGACGCGGTCGCGACCGCCGCGGTGGCGGCCGCCCCGGCGCGGCCGCCGCGTCGGCGTGTGCGGCTCGGTGGCTGCCCGCCCGTTCGTCGTCCGGCTTCGGGCGGTCCGCCGAGGCGGGCGGGCCCGGCTGGCCGGGAACGTGAACCGCCGGGGCGGTGTGCGCCGGCGCGCCCGCCGCGTCCGCACGACGGGGCCCGGCCGCCGACTTCGTATGGCGGGGCGCCGGATGGCCGGGTGCGGTCCGTCCGTTTTCGCGGTGGGGCGGGGTCGGTGCGGTCCCGCTGTGGGTGGCTGCCGGCTGCTCCCGCCCGAGCCGATGGGTCAGGCGGGAGGCCGCGTGGCGCCCCCACAGGCCCCACAGGGCACGCCCGGGACCCCGGTCGTCCCACGCGTGCCAGGCCAGTTCCCGGCCGCCGCGCACCGGACGCAGCGCAGTCAGCGGCGCGTAGTTCTCCACCACGAAGGCCCGCCCCGGCCGCGGCGCCCCCTCGGGAAGCGCTCGGCCCGTCACGTCCAGGTGCAGGGCACGGACCACGTCGAGACCCGCCGTGTCGGTGAACAGCCGGAACTGCGCGCCGGGCCGCGGATTGAAGTCCAGCAGGTGGTACTCGCCCGTCGCACCGCAGCGACGGAAGTCCAGGTCGAACACGCCCCGGTGGCCCAGCTCGGCCACGACCCGCCCGGCGAGCGCCGCCACCCGCGGGTTCGGCGTCCAGCGTCCGGCCGCGGTCAGCCCGGCACCGCGCGGCCTGGCCCGCGTCTTGCGTCCGGTCCCGCCCGCGCGGACGACCCCGCACCGGTCGGCGTACCCGTGGACGAACCAGTCCCGGTCCCGCCCCGGCGGCAGGTACGCCTGCAACAGCAGCCTGCTCCCCGCCTCCCGCGCGCGCAGGGACAGTTCCCGGGCCTGCCGCGCCGAACGCACCAGCACCGTGCTGCGCAGCCCGCTGCCCGCCGGCAGCAGCCACGGCCGGCTCCACTTCGCCACCACCGGCAGCCCCAGCCGCGCGGCGGCCCACGCGGCCTCCGCCGGGGAGTCCGGGATCACGGTCCGCGGGTGCGGCACGCCCAGCGCGGCACAGATACCCGCCAGTTCCGCCTTGTCGGCGACGTGCTCGGGCAGGGACCCGGAGGCCGGCGGCAGCAGGTAGCCGGGAGCCAGTTCCCGGCGCGCGCGGCCCACGGCCACCGCCCCGGCGTCGTCCATCGGCACCAGCACGGCCGTCCGCCCGATCCGCGCCGCGACCCGCCGCAGTACCGCCGCGACCTCGGCCGGGGTCGCGCCGGGCGCCGGCGGGGCGTACACCGCGCCGACGTACCGGGACGCGGCCACGGGGCTGCCCGCGCAGTCGGCGACCACGTGCACCTCCACGCCCGCCCGGCCGAGCGAGCGCACGGCCCCCAGCGTCCCGTGGTGGAAGGGGTTCCGGTCGATCCGCAGCAGTACGGCGGGGACACGGACGTCGAACAGCGACACGGATGATTCGTCCTTCGGGTCGGTTCACCGGTCGGTTCACCGGTGCGGGCGATCGGCACACTCGAAAGCCGTAACGGCGGTGGCGTGACGGACATTCATATGACTGGGTGTCAGTGACAGAAGTAAGAGGTGAGCGCGGAGAAAGGCAGCCGGCATGTCCCCGAAGCAGTCACGGGTCCGTATCCGCAGACCGGCGGTGGCCGTGGCGGCGGCCGCGCTCTCCGCCGTCCTCGCCGCCGTACCCGGACACGCCGCCGACGACCCGTCCGCGCCGCCGTCCGCACCCGCGGTCCCCACGGGGCGGCAGCCGTCGGAGCGGCCCGCCCCCGATCCCGGTCCCAGCCCCGCCCCCGATCCCGATCCGGGTCCCGATCCCGCCTTCGGCGCCTACCTCGACTACGGCCCGCGGGGCGTGGCCCGCATGGCGGAGCTGAGCCGCTGGCTCGGCGGCACCCGGCTGCGCGTCGGCCACACCTACCTGCCCGGCGACCGCTGGAGCAACATCGAGGGCGCCCCCGGCTTCCTCGACGTCTGGGCCGACTGGCGCACCCGGCGGGCCGACCGGATGCTCGTCCTCAACGTGCCGATGCTGGAGCGCAACGAGGAGGGCCTCGACGACGACGAGGTGCGCGCCCTGCTGCGCCGCGGCGCGGCAGGCGACTTCGACCACCACTTCCGCGCCCTGGCCGAGCGGCTCGTCGCCCTGAAGGTCCCGGACACCGTCCTGGTCCTCGGCTGGGAGATGAACGGCATCACCTACACCCACCGCTGCGGCCCCGACCCCGAGGCCTGGAAGGCGTACTGGAACCGGATCGTCACGGCGATGCGCTCCGTGCCGGGGCAGGAGTTCCGCTTCGACTTCACGCCGAGCCGCGGCCGGGACGCCGTGCCCTGGACCGCGTGCTACCCCGGTGACGACACCGTCGACATCATCGGCATGGACGCCTACGACCAGCCGCGCGGCATGCCGTTCGAGGAGCAGGTGGCGGAGCCGTACGGGCTGCGCGCCCACGTGGAGTTCGCGCAGGCGCACGGCAAACCGGTCTCGTACCCGGAGTGGGGGCTGTTCCGCAACGGCGACAACGCCGTGTACATGCGCCGGATGCTCGCCTGGATGGAGGAGCACGGGGCGCTGTACAACACCCTCACCGACTACTGCCCGCACGGCGTCTGGAGCTGCGACGACAACCCGCGCGCCGCCGAGGTCTACCGCTCCGTCCTCTCCGGCCGCACCGAGGAACCCCAGCGGCCGCAGCCGCAGCGGCCGCAGCCCCCGGCCCCGACGCCGCAGCGGCCCCCGGCCGGCTGCTCGCCGTTCGAACTCGACGAATGGGTCGAGCACTGGCTCGGCGGCAAGCTGTGCATGCGGCTGGACTGGTGGTCGCGCACCCGGTAGCGCCGCCCGACGGCGGCGGGTCCGGTCAGGAACCGCCGCCACCGTGGCGCTCCCTCCAGCGGCGTCGCAGCTCCTTGCCGCGCCGCCGCGCCGCGTCGTCGCCCAGGGCCGCCGCGAGCAGCGGGGCGGTGCGCCGCCGGGCCAGCAGCAGCCGCCGGTTCACCACCGGCTCGGGACGCCAGTGGTGCTTGTACGGCTCGTCGCCCCGCAGCAGGCTCAGCGTCCCGTGCTCCCCGGGCCGCAGATGCCCGGCGCAGGCGTCCAGCAGCATCACCGCCACGTCCGCCCGGCACTCCCGCAGCCGGGGGTGCGCCCCGTACAGGTACCCGCCCGCCAGCCGCCGCGACAACAGCGTCACGTCCACCGCCACCACCTCGTCGTCGAGGCGGAACTCGGTGACCACCGCGTCCCCGGACCGCACCATCGGCCCCACCGCCCGCACCAGGTGCTCCCGGAACCGCGGCCGCAGGTGCTCGCCCGTCACCCCGCGGCCCGCCCACTGCGCGCGGTGCAGCTCCAGCAGCCGGTGCAGCGCGGCGTCCGTCTCCTCCGGCAGCACGACCCGGCTCTTCACCCCGAGCGTGTCCAGCCGGCGCAGCTTCGCCCGTACCCGCTGCCGGGACTTGGCCGACGGCAGCCGGGCGGTCAGCTCCGCCAGCGGTACGGCCGGAAGCTCCAGGCAGAGCGAGTCGTCCACCCGGCCGCGCGGGCCGCGCCAGCCGTCGTAGACCCGTTCGGCGGCGCCGCCCGGACGGACCTCGCGCAGGTCGATCAGCGCGCTCCGCGCGGCGGCGGCCAGCCCGGCGGTGAGCGCCGCCACCGCGCGGGGGCCGCGCGCGTCGTCCACGAGGACGTCCCCGTAGTCGGAGACCGCCCCGCCGAGCGGCACCAGCGCCGGAACCGGACGCGGTACGCGCATCAGCGGCGCCGCGCCGACCAGGTCCCGCCCGTCGCGGGCCAGCACCAGCCGCAGCCGCCCCGGCCGCCCGTACGACAGCCACCACGAGTGCAGCCAGGCGTGGCTCTGGAACGGGGTCGCCGTGGCGCACCCCCGGTACAGCCGCCCCCACTCGGCGCCGAGGCCGCCGAAGACCCGGGGGTCGGTGACGATCTCGTACGTGCAGGTCACAGCTGCCCGCGGCCGTCGGCGGCGGCGGCCGGTCCGGGCACCGGCGCCCCGCCCGGCCGGGTGCCGCCCGCCGTACCGCCCGCCGCGCCGCGCGGCCGGACCAGCAGCGCCAGCCCGCCCA
>NZ_JAVRHI010000050.1:0-7476 GCF_034105845.1 Streptomyces sp. CRN 30
GCGGCCGCCGCACCGCCGCCGGTCACTCCGCGGCCCGAGGCCCCGGCCGCGGTCCCGGCGCCCGTGCCCGTCCGCCGGCGCGGCGTGTTCAAGCGCTTCCTGCGCTGGTGGCGCGGCGAGTGACGAGCGTGACCTGGGTCGTCCCCGGTGGTGGGTGCGGGGCCGCCCCTACCGCGCCCACTCCTCGTACGACGTCCACGCGCCGAGCGTGCGCCCGCTGACGAAGCGGTGCTCGCGCCCCGTGACCGGATCGGTGAACCCGAGTGTCCGCGCCAGCAGTTGGAGCGGACGCCGGAAGTCACCGGCCGGCACGGGGCCGGTCACCACCGGATAGAGCGGATCGCCGAGGATCGGGACCCCCAGCGCGCTCATGTGCACCCGCAGCTGGTGCGTCTGCCCGGTGCGGGGGGTGAGCCGGTAGCGCGCCAGCCCGTCACGGTGCTCCAGCGGTTCGACGACGCTGACGGCGTTCGGCTCGCCCTCGACCTCGCGGGCCGCCAGGACGCCGCGCTCCTTCACGATGCGGCTGCGCACGGTGCGCGGCGCGCCGAGGGCCGGGTCGTACGGCGCGACGGCCTCGTACCCCTTGGCCACCCGGCGGTCGCGGAACAGCGTCTGGTAGGCGCCGCGCTCCTCGGGCCGGACCGTGAACAGCACCAGGCCGGCCGTCAGCCGGTCCAGCCGGTGCGCGGCGCCGAGCGTGGGGAGGCCGAGGTTCCGCCGCAGCCGCGCCAGCGCGGTCTCGGCGACGTGGCTGCCGCGTGGGGTGGTGGCGAGGAAGTGCGGCTTGTCGGCGACGACGACGTGCTCGTCGCGGTACACGACGTCGAGCGTGAACGGCACCCGCTCCTCGTCGGGCAGGTCCCGGTGGAACCACACGTACGCGCCCGGCACGTAGGCGGTGTCCCGTGCCACCGGACACCCCCGCACGTCCACGATCCGGCCCCCCTCCAGCATCGCGTCGATCACCCCGGGTCCCGCCGCGAGCCGCTCCACGAGGTGGTCGCGCACGGTCGCCCAGGCGGGCTCCGGCGGCAGCCGCACCCGCACCGGATCGACGCCGTCGCGCTGGGGCAGGGGAGAGGGCGGGGGCGGGGTACGGCGTCTCATCAGGGCAAGACTACGAGGCGGGCCCGGGTCATGTACGCGTGCTCATCCGCCGCCGTCAGGGAACCGGGCGACGGCACCGCGGAGGTCGCGTACCGGACCGTGGGCGTGGCCCGGGGCCGGGGTGTCGCCGCGCGGGCCACGGCCGCACTCACGCGCTGGGCCCTCGACTACATCGGCTTCCACCGTCTCGAACTGCTGCACTCCGTCCGCAACGAGGCGTCCTGCCGCGTCGCGGCCAAGACGGGCTTCGCCCCGGAGGGCACCAAGCGTGGTGCCCTGCTGCACGCGGACGGCCGGCACGACATGCACCTGCACGCGCGCGAGGTGACCAGGGGTGGTGACCTCGGACGTCACTCACGCGGGCGCGGGCGCGTTCTCCTGCTCCGCCTCGATGCGGGCGTTCCACTCCGGCTTCGCGGCCTGCCAGCCGTCCTCGTTGTGCCCGAGGCGCCAGTAGCCGGAGATCGACAGGTCCTCCCGCGGGATGCCGTGCTCCACGCGCAGCAGACGGCGCAGTTCCTTCACGAAGGCCGCCTCCCCGTGGACGAAGGCGTGCAGCCGGCCCTCGGGCCACCGCAGCGCGCGTACGGCCTCGAGCAGGGCCTCGCCCACCGGGCGGTCCCCGCGGTGCAGCCAGACGACGTCCACGTCGCAGGCGATCTTCTGCTCCTCCTCGGGTCCGGAGACCTCGATGAAGGCGTGCGCCCGCGCCCCGTGGGGGAGCGCCTCCAGCGAGGCGGCGATCGCCGGGAGCGCGCTCTCGTCACCGGCGAGCAGGTGCCAGTCGGCCTCCGGGTTCGGCGCGTAGGCGCCGCCGGGGCCGAGGAGGTGGATGGTGTCGCCCGGCCGGGCGTGCGCGGCCCACGGCCCGGCGAGCCCCTGGTCGCCGTGGACCACGAAGTCCACGGTCAGCTCGTGCAGATGGGGTTCCCAGGCGCGCACCGTGTACGTCCGCATGACGGGCCACTGCTCGCGCGGGTACTCCGCGCGGATCCGCTCCAGGTCGAAGGGTTCCGGGTAGGTGACGCCCGGGGTGCCGAAGAGGAGCTTCACGTAGTGGTCGGTGCAGCCCTGCGCGGAGAACTCCGCGAGGCCCTCGCCGCCGAGGACGACGCGCTGCATGTGCGGCGTCAGCCGTTCGGTGCGCACGACTCGCGCGCGGTGGGGCTTGGGTGTCCTGCGTGCCGGACGCTCTGTCATGGCGGGCCTCCTGGTTACCTTGCTAAGGCTTACCTAACTTAGCACCTTCCCCCGTGCAACACCTCACACGCGCGGTGCCGGTGACCTGTGCGCATTCCCGCCGGCTCCCGGTCGGTCCCTCCTCGCCACGGCCGACCCCAGGGCGCAACGTTCCTGCACGGCGGTGGCCGTTTGCGCCCGGAGAACGGCGGACGGCCTCCGCAGTGACGTGAGTACCACGGGGAAACCGCGGTACCCCTCGGAGCGCCGTTCAGGCGCGCAAAGTCGCCAGCAGTCGCTGCAGCGAACCGCCGAGCCCCCACCGTGCCGCGAGCTCCTCCAGCCCGGCGGGGTCGCGCGGCGCGTCCGGCAGCGCCGTGTCCACGTCCGGCAACGGTACGTCCCCGGCGACCCGGACCACCCGGGGCGCGACCGCCACGTACGAGCGCGCCTCGTCGAGCCGCCTGCGCTGGGACGGGGTGAGACCGGCCGCCGGATCGTCGACGGCCGCCATGATCCCGGCCAGGTCACCGAACCGGTCCAGCAGCTTCGCGGCCGTCTTCTCGCCGATGCCCGGCACCCCGGGCAGGCCGTCGCTCGGGTCGCCGCGCAGCAGCGCCAGATCCGCGTAACCGCTGCCGTCCACGCCGTACTTCTCGCGCAGTACCGCCTCGTCGGTGAGCTGTAGGGTGCCCACCCCCTTGAGCGGATACAGGACGCGCACCCCGCGCGCGTCGTCCACCAGCTGGTACAGGTCCCGGTCGCCGGTCACGATGTCGACCGGCCCCTTCGCGCGGGCCGTGAACGTGCCGATCACGTCGTCCGCCTCGTACTCCGCCACGCCCACGCGTGCGATGCCGAGCGCGTCGAGGACCTGCTCGATCACCGGCACCTGCGGCGACAGCGTGTCCGGGACCTCCTCGGCGTCCGGTCCGCCCGCGCGGGCCTCGGCCACGCGGTGCGCCTTGTACGAGGGGATCAGCTCGACCCGCCACCCCGGCCGCCAGTCCGCGTCCATGCAGGCCACCAGGGAGTCCGGCCGGTGGTCCTTGACCAGGCGGTCGATGAAGTCCAGTAGTCCGCGCACCGCGTTCACCGGCGTACCGTCCGGGGCCTTCACGGAGTCCGGGACGCCGAAGTAGGCGCGGAAGTAGAGGGAGGCGGTGTCGAGCAGCATCAGTCGTCCGGTCACGTCCCGCATCATGCCGCACGGCACCGACAGCGGCCCGCACGCGGCCGGGCCGGGCCGTGCCGGCGGGGGCCGGGCACGGACCGGAAGCGCGGACGTGCGCCGGATGTGAGCCAGATCACTCTTTCGTTTGACTCCAAAGAAACAGGGGAGGCGCCGCCGCGGAGCGACACCGGTTGCATTTTCAACGGATGACTGCGGCCGGGCGCTCCGTGTTTTTGTCCCCGACTCAAGAGGTACGCGTGTCAGCCAGGCTTGAGGCCGAACATCTCTTCAAAGTGTTCGGCAGAAAAACGGAGCAGGCGGTCGAGAGGCTGCGCCAGGGAGTCGACCGGGAGGAACTCCGCGCCGACGGCACCACAGCCGCCGTCATCGACGCGGGCTTCACCGTGGAGCCAGGCGAGATCTTCGTGGTCATGGGCCTGTCGGGATCCGGCAAGTCCACGCTGCTCCGCATGCTCAACGGTCTCCTGGAGCCGACCGCCGGCCACGTCCGCTTCGGCGGCCAGGACCTGACCGAGATCAGCGACCGCGAACTGCGCGAGGTCCGCTCCAGGAAGATCAGCATGGTCTTCCAGCACTTCGCGCTCTTCCCGCACCGCAGTGTCCGGGACAACGCCGCCTACGGCCTGGAAGTGCAGGGCGTGCCCCGCGCCGAGCGCGAACGCCGCGCCGACGAGGCGCTCGCCCTGTGCGGTCTGGCCGGCTGGGAGGGGTCCTGGCCCGACGAGCTGTCCGGCGGCATGCAGCAGCGCGTCGGCCTCGCCCGCGCGCTCGCCACCGACGCCGACCTGCTGCTGATGGACGAGTCCTTCAGCGCGCTCGACCCGCTGATCCGCCGCGACATGCAGGACCAGCTGCTCGAACTGCAGAAGACGCTGAAGAAGACCATCGTCTTCATCACCCACGACCTCAACGAGGCGATGCGGCTCGGCGACCGCATCGCGGTGATGCGCGACGGCCGGATCGTGCAGCTCGGTACCGCGCAGGACATCCTCATGCGCCCGGCCAACGACTACGTCGCCTCCTTCACCCAGGACGTCGACCGCTCCCGCGTGCTGACCGCAGAGTCCGTCATGGACCGCGACGTGCGCGATGACGAGCTCGACGCCGACCACGAGACCGTCTCCCTCGACACGCCGTTCACCGAACTGTGCGCCGTCAGCGCACGTGCCTCGCACCCCGTGGGGGTGCTCGACGGCAAGGGTGAGCTGGTCGGCGTCGTCACGCCGCAGCGCCTCCTCGGCTTCATGAACGACGAGCACGGCGGTGACGACGGCCCGCAGGGCCAGGGCGGCGAGAAGGTGATGGCCCATGCCTAGGATCCCGCTCGGCGACTGGGTCGACACCGCGGTCGACTGGCTGCGTACGCACGTGGCCTGGCTGTTCGACTTCTTCAAGGCCGTCTTCACCGGTGCCTACGAGGGCATCGACGCCGTGCTCCAGGCCCCCGAGCCGCTGCTGCTCGCCGGCATCTTCGCGGTGCTGGCCTTCTGGCTGCGCGGCACCCTGGCCGGCGTCCTCACCTTCGTGGGCTTCGCCTTCATCGACTCCCTCGGACTGTGGGGGGACTCGATGGTGACCCTGTCGCTCCTCCTCGTCGCCACCATCATCGCGCTGGTGATCTCGGTGCCGGTGGGCATCTGGGCGGCCCGGTCCGACCGGGTCAGCGCGGCCGTCCGGCCCGTCCTCGACCTGATGCAGACGCTGCCCGCGATGGTCTACCTCATCCCGGCGCTGCTCTTCTTCGGCACCGGTGCCCCCGCGGGCATCGTGGCCACCCTGGTCTTCGCGCTCGCCCCGGGCGTGCGCATGACCGAGCTGGGCATCCGCCAGGTCGACAAGGAGCTCGTCGAGGCCGCCGAGGCCTTCGGCACCACGCCCCGCAACACCCTGCTCCGCGTCCAGCTGCCGCTGGCGCTGCCCACGGTGATGGCGGGCGTCAACCAGGTGATCATGCTCGGCCTGTCGATGGCCGCGATCGCCGGCATGGTCGGCACCGGCGGCCTCGGCGGCGCCGTCAACCAGGCCATCGGCCAGCTCAACGTGGGCCTCGGCGCCGAGGCGGGCCTCGCCATCGTCATCCTGGCGATCTACCTCGACCGCATGACCAGCGCGCTGGGTGTCCAGGTCTCGCCGCTGGGCCGGCGCGCCGCGGCCAAGGTCCGCGCCGGCGCGCGCTTCAAGATCTGGTCCTACCGGCTCCGTCCGCAGGTCGCCGCGGTCGGCGTCGTCGTCCTCGCCCTCGTGGCGGGTGGCATGGGCGTCTTCGGCGGCAGCGGCAGCACCGAGCAGGTCGCCTCCGACAAGAACGTCGGCCAGGGCAAGAAGATCTCCATCGGCTACATCCCCTGGGACGAGGGCGTCGCCTCCACCTTCCTGTGGAAGGAGATCCTCGAACAGCGCGGTTACGAGGTCGAGGCCAGGCAGATGGACGCCGGTCCGCTGTACACGGCGCTCTCGCAGGGCGACATCGACTTCCAGACCGACTCCTGGCTGCCGACGACCCACGCCTCGTACTGGGAGAAGTACGGCGACCAGCTCGAGGACCTCGGCGCCTGGTACGACGAGACGTCCCTGGAGCTGGCCGTCCCCGCCTACATGGACGGCATCGACTCCATGGAGGACCTCAAGGGCGAGGCCGGCACCTTCGACGGAAAGATCACCGGCATCGAGTCCAGCGCCGGTGAGATGCAGCTGCTGAAGAGCAAGGTCCTGGGCGAGTACGGCCTGGACGGCGAGTACGAGGTCGTCGACAGCTCCACGCCGGCGATGCTGGCCGAGCTCGAGCGCGCCTACGCGGGCGAGGACCCGATCGTCGTCACGCTCTGGTCGCCGCACTGGGCGTACAACGACTACGACCTGAAGAAGCTGAAGGACCCCAAGGGTGCCTGGGGCGAGGGCGACGGCGTGCACTCGCTGTCCCGCAAGGGCTTCTCCGCGGACGACCCCACGGTCGCCGGCTGGATCAAGAACTTCATGATGACCGAGGAGCAGCTCACCAGCCTCGAGGCCGAGATCAACAAGGCCGGCAAGGGTGAGCAGCAGGAGGCCGTCCGCACCTGGCTGAAGAACAACCCGGGCCTCGTCGACGAGCTGGCCCCGGTCGCGTCCGGCTCCGGCGACACCCCGGCGGAGGCGTCGCGGCCGCTGAACGTGGCCTGGTTCCCCTGGGACGAGTGCGTCGCCGTCACCCACCTGTGGAAGAACGTCCTCGAGGAGCGCGGCTACCAGCTGAACCTCAAGCAGATGGACGTCGGTCCCGTCTACACGGGCCTGGCCTCCGGCGACCTCGACCTCAACTTCGACGCCTGGCTGCCGCACGCCCAGGCGAACTACTGGGAGAAGAGCAAGGACAGCCTCGAGGACCTGGGCACCTGGTACGAGCCGACCTCGCTGGAGATCGCCGTCCCGTCCTACGTCAAGGACGTCACCTCGCTCGAGGACCTCAAGGGCAAGGCCGACCTCTTCGACGGCAGGATCATCGGCATCGAGCCGGGCACCGGCCAGATGGACCTGCTCAAGAGCGAGGTCCTGCCGGCCTACGGCCTGGACGAGGAGTACGAGGTCGTCGACGGTTCCACGCCTGCGATGCTGGCCGAGCTCGAGCGCGCCTACGCCAAGAAGGAGCCCGTCGCGGTCACCCTGTGGTCCCCGCACTGGGCGTACAGCGAGTACGAGCTGACCAAGCTGAAGGACGGCAAGAAGGCCTTCGGCGAGGGCAACACGATCCACACCATCGCCAATGAGGAGTTCTCCGGGCAGTACCCGCAGCTCACGGAGTGGATCAAGGGCTTCAGCATGAGTGAGGACGAGCTCGGCAGCCTGGAGCTGGAGATCAAGGAGCGCGGGCAGGGCAAGGAGGACGAGGCCGTCGCCGCCTGGCTGGAGGAGCACCCGGACGTGGTGGGACGGATGACTCCGGCCTGACCGGCTGCCGGACGACTCGACGGTCCGGCACTTCTCCGCCCGAGGGGTGGGGTGCGGCGCACCCGCGC
>NZ_JAVRHI010000051.1:0-6254 GCF_034105845.1 Streptomyces sp. CRN 30
CGGCGTTCGGCGGCGGTGGCCGCGTCCCGGGCCGCGGTCAGCGCGGACTCGGCCTCGGCCAGCGCCGCCCTGGCCGCCTGGTGCCGCTCGGCCAGTTCCGTCTCCCCGGCGTCCAGGCCGTCCACCTCGGCCTTCAGCGCCGCGTACTCCTCCTCGGCGGTGACGGCACGTTCCTGCGCCGCGTCGCGGGCGTCGGCGAGGCGGTCGATCTCGGCCTGGGCGGAGGCGGCGCGGGAGCGGGCCGCGCCGACCTGACCACTGAGCCGGGCGAGCCCCTCGCGGCGGTCGGCGACGGCCCGTGCGACGTCCTTCAGCCGGCGCTCCTCCAGGGTTAGGTCGCGCTCCAGTTCGGCACGGTGCGCGACCGTGTCGTCCAGCGCGTGCCGGGCCGCCTCCAGCATCGCCTCGAGCTCGGCCTCCTGCTCACGGACGCGGGCGGCCTCGCGCTCCAGGTCCTCGGGGTCACGGCCGCGCCGTTCCTCCGGGGGCGCCGAGATGGCGCTGGTCACCCGTGCCTCGGCGAGCGAGACGGTGCCGCGCACACGCTCGGCGAGCTGGGAGAGGTCGTACCAGGTCTGTTGCGCCCGTTGCAGACGCGGGGCCAGCCGCCGTACCTCGTCCTCCAGCAGCGCCTCCCGCCGGAGCGCCCTCCCCAGTTCCGCCTCGGCGGCCTCCTTGCGCTCCTTCAGCGCGGCCTCGTCGGCGATCTCCGCAGCGAGTGCCTCACGCAGCGCCACGAGGTCGTCGGCGAGGAGGCGCAGCCGGGCGTCGCGCAGGTCGGCCTGGATGACGGCGGCCCGGCGGGCGACGGCGGCCTGCCGGCCCAGCGGTTTGAGCTGTCGGCGCAGTTCGTCGGTGAGGTCCTGGACGCGGGCGAGGTTGGCCTGCATCGCGTCCAGTTTGCGCAGCGCCTTCTCCTTGCGCTTGCGGTGCTTGAGGACGCCGGCGGCCTCCTCGATGAAGGCGCGGCGGCCCGTGGGGTCGGCGTGCAGCACGGAGTCGAGCTGGCCCTGGCCGACGATGACGTGCATCTCGCGGCCGATGCCGGAGTCGGAGAGCAGTTCCTGGATGTCGAGGAGACGGCAGGTGTCACCGTTGATCTGGTACTCGCTGCTGCCGCCGCGGAACATGATCCGCGTGATGGTGACCTCGGCGTACTCGATGGGGAGCGCCCCGTCGGAGTTGTCGATGGTCAGGGACACCTCGGCGCGGCCGAGCGGCGGGCGCCCGGTGGTCCCGGCGAAGATGACGTCCTCCATCTTGCCGCCGCGCAGGGACTTGGCGCCCTGCTCGCCCATGACCCAGCTCAGTGCGTCCACGACGTTGGACTTGCCCGAGCCGTTCGGGCCCACGACGCACGTGATGCCCGGCTCGAAGCGCAGCGTGGTCGCCGACGCGAACGATTTGAACCCGCGCAGGGTCAGGGCCTTGAGGTGCACGCCGTCGGACTTTACCTCCCGGCCCTCCGCGGACGGCGTCCCCGCACGGTGGCCACCGCGCGTCGTATGTTTGCGCGTTGGGTATCAGTCCATGAACGCTCGGTTTCACACGAACATGTGCAGGGCACACCAGACGTGAAGAGAGCGGGAGGACGTGGCGGGGGAAAGAGAAAGGGACGCCGAAGAGGCGTCCCTTGCAGATCTGACAACAACTTAGCGGTGGGAACGAGTCGCCCGACCACTGCTGTCGTTGCGCGATGCAGCGGTCAGGTGAGCGCAGGCTCCGCCTGGTGTGCGTCGATGCTGTCGACAAGCGAATCGTGAGAAGCGGCAGCCGTCAGCGCGTCGTTCTCGGCCTGGATACGTCCGAGTTCGGATTCCAGATCCTGTACGCGCTGCTGGAGCCGTCGCATCTCGGCGAGGAGTCGCGGGTCGGAGCCGCCGACGTAACCGAGAAGCGCCTTTGCCATGATGGATGGTCCTCCGCACTGATGACCGACCGAAGCGGTGTGGGTCGTGAGGGAATCGCACCCGGGGTGCTTGGCACTCTTGAGTTTGCTGCCGTCGATCCATGCCAAACAGCTAAGGTGCGCGGGGCTTTCAGCGTCTCACCAAAAAGTTTGACGGTCAACACGATCACGCCCCGCATTGGCGGGCGACCCGGGCGCGCGCGGCCGGTGACGAGCGGCGCTGCGACTTCTGCGGGGCCCCGGGACCGGGGAGGTCGCCGTGTACCGCGGAGCCTGCCATGACACGCGCTTCTTGGCAACCACCAGGACCTTTTCGCTCCGGCCGGACGCCGAGGGCATGTTCCGCCCCCTCCGTCCCGCCGGCCGCGGCGCCGGGGATCACCGGATGGCGAAGCCCTCGTAGCCCCCGCGGGGTGTGTCCCAGATCTCGGTGACTCCGTCCACGCGCCCGGGCGTGTCTTCACCGAGGAGCCAGTCGAGCAGCCCCTCGCACCCCTCGCGCGGACCCTCCGCGACCACTTGGACGCGGCCGTCCGCGAGATTGAGAGCAAAACCACTCAGGCCGCCGATCTCCAGGGCCCGGGCGCGCGTGAACCAGCGGAAACCCACACCTTGCACCTGTCCGCGCACCCAGGCGACCAGCCGTACATGCTCATTCATGGCTGCACGCTAACGGGCCAATGTCACGGTGAGCACTTCCTCCCCGGGTGCCATGCTGTACCGTCCGGTCGCAATGAATCTCATATGAAACTCACTCGTTCGTGTGAGTTCAGTGAAGACAGAGACCGCAAGGTCGAGGAAGGCCAGGACATGGGACGCCACCGACGCCACGCCGCCGGCCGCGCCGCCACGGGCCGCGCCACCGGAACCGCGCACGCCCACGACGCCCCCACGGAGCACTACGGTCCGGAGAACCTGTACGGCTTCGCCGCCGTGCTCGAGGACGAGGCCGCCGCACCGCCCGGACGCCGTTCGCACCGCAAGCAGAAGAAGACCGTGACGCCCGTGCGCACCGGCCTGCTCGGTGTCTCCGCGGCCGTCGCCCTCGGCACCGTCGCGGTGGCCACCGGCGTACTGCCCGGGGGCGACAGCTACACGGTCAGCGGTGGCGGCAACACCGACACCCCGGTGCAGCCGGCCACCTCGCCCTCGGGTCTGGAGACGCAGCAGGGCGGTTCGCGGGACGCGGCCGCCGACCGTGAGGACGAGTCCGCGAGCAGCCGCGACAACCGCCGCGAGGCCTCCCCGTCCGCCTCCCCCTCGTCACCGTCGCCCGAGAAGACCACGCCCTCCGCGGAGCCGTCCGAGGAACCGTCGTCGCAGGCGCCGGAGAGCGAGGCCCCCGAGAAGTCCGAGGCGCCCGCCGAGAAGGCGACGGAGACGCCCGCGGAGCCGGAGAAGACCGTCCCGGCCGACACCTCCGGCGAGACGCAGATCGCGGCCCAGGTGCTCGCCCTGGTGAACGAGGAGCGGGCCACGGCGGGCTGCAGTCCGGTGTCGGCGAACAGCGCACTGGCGCAGCTGGCCTCCGCCTTCAGCAAGGACATGGCCTCCCGCGGCTTCTTCGACCACACCGACCCCGACGGCAACAGCCCCTGGGACCGTGCGGGGGCCCTCGGCATCACCGGCCTGGGCGGCGAGAACATCGCCCGCGGCCAGGCCACGGCCGAGGCGGTGATGGAGGCCTGGATGAACAGCCCCGGCCACCGCGCCAACATCCTGAACTGCGACTTCACCACCCTCGGCGTAGGCGTGCACCTCGGCGAGGGCGGGCCCTGGTGGACGCAGGACTTCGGCTACTGACCGAATCCCCGCGACAGTGGGCACGGCACTGACCGGCGGTTGGCGCAATCTTCTGGTCAGTGCTGTGCCGCAGTACGCTCATCTCATGGAAACCACAGCGCGGGCGGTCCCCGGCACGGAAGGTGCGGGGAGCGACGCCGACCCGCTCCTGTTCGACGTGTTCGCCAGGCACTGTCCCTCCCGCTCCACCCTGGAGCACGTGACCGGACGCTGGGGCGCGCTGACGCTGGGGGCGCTGCACGAGGGTTCGCTCCGGTTCAACCAGCTGCGCCGTCGCGTCGACGGCGTCAGCGAGAAGATGCTCTCCCAGACGCTGCACGCCCTGGAGCGCGACGGCCTGGTGCACCGCGAGGCCCAGCCCACCAACCCGCCCCGCGTCGACTACACCCTCACCCCGCTGGGCCGGGAGGTCGCCGAGCGCCTGCTGTCGCTCATCGGCTGCGTGGAGGACCGCATGGACGAGGTGCTGCGGGCGCGCGAGCGTTACGACGAGGCGCGCGGCGCCCGCTGACAGCGCGGGCAGAAGTAGCTGGAGCGGTTCATCCAGGCGCGCCGTCGCATCGGGGTGGCGCACCTGCGGCAGGGCAGCCCCTCCCGCCCGTACGCGTCGAGGGAGCGGTCGAAGTACCCCGACTCGCCGTTGACGTTCACGTAGAGGCTGTCGAAGCTGGTGCCGCCGACGGCGAGCGCCGCGTTCATCACGTCCCGTGCGTGGCCCAGCAGTTCGAGGGTGCGCGGCCGGGTGAGGCCGGCGGTCGGGCGCTCGTAGTGGATGCGGGCGCGCCACAACGCCTCGTCCGCGTAGATGTTGCCGACGCCGCTGATCAGGGACTGGTCCAGCAGGGCCCGCTTGATCGTCGTCCGCTTGCGGCGCAGCGCCCGGTGGAACGCCTCCTCGTCGAAGAGCGGGTCGAGGGGGTCCCGCGCGATGTGCGCGATCACGTCGGGCAGTCCGTCGGAGGTCGTGTCGTGCAGCGACAGGCCGCCGAAGGTGCGCTGGTCGACGAAGCGGAGCTCGGTGTCCAGGGCGTCGGTGAAGCGCACCCGGATGCGCAGGTGCTTCTCGTCGGGCGCGGAGTGCGGCTGCACCAGCAGCTGGCCGCTCATGCCGAGGTGCGCGAGGACGGCGAAGCCGGACTCCTCCACCGGCAGCCACAGGTACTTGCCGCGCCGGCTCGGCTCACCGATGCGGCGTCCCCGCAGACGGTGTGCGAAGTCCTCGGCGCCGGCCAGGTGGCGGCGGACCGCCCGCGGGTGCAGGACCTCGACGTCGGCGACGGTCCGGTGGGCCACCCAGCGTGCCAGTCCGCGCCGTACGACCTCGACCTCGGGCAGTTCGGGCACGGGGCTCCTCGGGCAGGGGGCGGGGGGCGGAAGGGGGGCATCCGCAGCGTAGCGCGCCGTGCGGGACCGCCCGCCGGGCGGTTTTCGGCGGGGAAGGCGAGAACCCCGCCGGACCGGTGTCCGGCGGGGTTCCGCGAAGGTTTCCGCGGAGCGAGTGGCGAGGGTCAGGCCTGCGCGGCGCCGGACGGGGCGTCCGCGCTGCCCTCGGTGTGCTCGGTGGCCGCCGCGGCCGCCTTCGCCCGCTCGTCCGCCGCGGAGCGGATCGCACGCCAGGCGGACTCGGCCGCCTGCTGCTCCGCTTCCTTCTTGCTGCGGCCGGTGCCGGTGCCGTACGAGACGCCTCCGACGCGGGCGGCAGCAGTAAAGGTCTTCTCGTGGTCGGGGCCGGTCTCCGTGACCAGGTACTCGGGCACGCCGAGCCCCTCGGTCGCGGTGAGCTCCTGGAGACTGGTCTTCCAGTCCAGGCCGGCACCGAGGTTGGAGGACTTCTCGATCAGTGGGTCGAACAGGCGGTGCACCAGCTCGGAGGCCGCGTCCAGCCCCTGGTCGAGATAGACCGCGCCGATCACCGCTTCCAGGGTGTCGGCGAGGATCGAGGCCTTGTCCCGGCCGCCCGTGCCCTCTTCGCCCCGGCCGAGCCGGATGAAGGAGCCGAGTTCGAGCCCGCGGCCCACCTCCGCCAGCGCACGCGAGTTGACCACCGCGGCCCGCAGTTTGGCCAGCTGGCCCTCGGGCAGGTCGGGGTGGGTGCGGTACAGCGTGTCCGTGACCACCAGACCGAGCACGGAGTCCCCGAGGAACTCCAGGCGCTCGTTGGTGGGCAGACCGCCGTTCTCGTACGCGTAGGAACGGTGGGTCAGCGCACGCACCAGAAGGGCGGACTCGAGCTGGTACCCGAGCCGCCCCTCCAGAAGCGTGTGGGACGAGGCTGTGGTGTCCGCCTTCTTCCTGGCGTTCGAGTCCGCCTTGGCGTCATCCGCCTTCTTGGGACTGGACACAGTGCCTCTCACCAGCCGCTCAGACCTCGAGGACCTGGCGCTTGTTGTAGGTGCCGCACGACGGGCACGCGATGTGCTGCTGCTTGGGCTCGTGGCAGCGCTCGCACGCAACCAGGGTGGGGACCGCAGCCTTCCACTGCGACCGGCGGTGGCGCGTGTTGCTGCGCGACATCTTCCGCTTCGGAACAGCCACGGCTACT